>CAYNGF010000192.1:0-5015 GCA_964396515.1 uncultured Paludibacter sp. | reverse complement strand
ATTTTGCTGTACCCCTATTCCCATTTTCACTGTATTTTTGGTTCCTGGTAACAAATGGTTTTGGATTGTTAAAGTCTATTTGCAATTTAAAAGACAACAACTACAAACCAGAAGACAATAAAAAATATAAATACATTGAATTAGCTGATATTGGCAAAACTGGCGATATTATAGGTTGCACTTTAGCAAAAGGAATCGAATTACCAACTAGAGCAAGACGTATTGTAAAAACAGATGATGTGGTTATTTCTTCAATCGAAGGTTCATTAGAAAGCTGTGCTTTAATATCGAAAGAATACAATAATGCATTGTGTTCCACTGGCTTTTATGTAATTAATTCAAAACTGATAAACTCTGAGACATTGTTAGTATTGTTTAAATCAGAACCAATGCAGAATATTTTAAAACAAAATTGCACTGGTACGATCTTAACTGCAATAAATAAGACTGAATTTCAAAATATTCCTGTTCCATTGATTCAAAGTGATTTACAAAAACAGGTAAAGGAAAAAATTTCCGAGAGTTTTGAACTCAAAAAACAATCGGAACTGCTTCTAAAAACAGCAAAAAGAGCGGTAGAGATAGCAATTGAGGAAAACGAAGAAAAAGCTATCTCAATTTTTATTTAAAAAAGAGATTTTGTTTATTTACAATGAAATATTAAACTATTATGTCCTACATTAATTCTGATTTCTGTATTACTATAGATTTTGACAAAAAATCTGAAAATCCTTCTCGAGTTTTTCAAACAATGTCAGAACTTATCATCGCCTTTCAGAAGTTTGATTCTGATTTAATTTGTGGGATAAACACACAATTAGAACCAACTATTTTATTGGAAGACGTAGAAGCTGGTTCATTAAAAACTTGGTTATCAACTCAGATTAAAGGAATCCCAGACGAAGTCCTAAAAGAGGGTGATTGGAAGAAAATATTAGGTCATTATTTGGTGAAAGCGAAATATATTTTAATAAATAGGCTTGATAATCGAGTTGATATATCTGATGCAAAAACAATAGAAGAAATTCAAAACGAGCTATCTGAAGAAGCTAAACGTACAGACATTAAATTAATGCCATATTATGAACCTCTACCTATACCTAAATTAATACGTAATATTGAAAATATGAATAATGCCTTATCTTATTTAAATGTATATGATAAAGCATATTTTGAAACAAAGGGTCAGGACAGAGCTTCATTTAATCTTTCCTTGAACTTCAGCCCAGAAACGATTGAAGATCTTCTCACAAAAGAAGCGATTTCTAATGAATCTATCGCAATTCTTAAGATAAAAAAACCTGATTATCTCGGTTCGTCTATGTGGGAGTTTAAACACAACGGGAAGCAAATTACAGCTAAAATATTACATGATGAATGGTTATTACGTTTTCAAAGACGTAGAATTGATATAAGACCAGGTGACTCAATAAGAGCACGTTTAAATACTGTGGTGAAATATGGGCATGATAATAATGTGATCGGTATCTCATACGAAGTTATTGAAATAAAAGAAATTTTACCATTAACGACTGCTATATCTAATCAATTATTCAACGATGATCAAGACAGCGCAATATAGGTATAGATTATAGGGTTTTTGTTTATTCCAAAATGATCTTTAAGTACTGCCCAGATTAGTGTGAACGACAATTGAACTTTCAAATTTGTGATTAATAAAAAAGCACATAATCATTGATTCCAGTCCTTTTTGCAATCCCCTGTCGCACAACTAATTGATATACAGATATAGCTTCGAATCCCAACCGACTCAATGTTATAAGAAACCAGATTTAAATATGGGTTAACGTCCATGATGCGAAACTCTACGCCATAGTTACTTAAATCTAATTTCGAGCAATAGCCAAAGCTGTTTATTCATGAATACTGTTTTCACCAGGTAGGAAATTTCCAGGTATATCTTACTTTAATACCCACCCGTTTTTGTCCTAAAAATTATCCGAAATTTCATTTTGGAGTGAATCTTTGTCCGAAAATGTTAAAAGCGAAAAAGTTTGTGTGTCAGTGAGTTATTTGGCCACATTTTTTTGTTTGGGTTGAGGGATTGGTTTAATTTTATTCCAACTCAAAACAATTCAAGCTATGGTCGAAGACACATTTTATGAAATTTATTTATTTGATTGGGCCGAAGAGCTCGTTGACAAGATCGCAACTTCTATTAGTGAGGTGATTTCAAAGGAAGGAGATAACAATCCGACAGCTGTGGCCAAGAGGGAGTATGAAAAACTTTCGCCTGAACAGCAGTTTTTGCTGGAATATCATGCTGCCGTTTATTGGGAAGAAAAAGAAAAGGAAGTATGCAAGGGATTAGCGATACGGAATATCGTTGATGTGTGGGATTCGCTGAATTTTGTGCCTTAGTACAGGATATCGGGTCTTCCATCATTACCTGAACTGAGTTTTAATTAACACTGTTAAACCGGCTTCTTTATAATCCAGTTTTTCCATTCTGTATAGGATATGGCTTGTAAAGAAGCCAAAATCCTTTTATTGTTTGGAGGAAGGAGGGTTATCTAGACTTGATGCCTGGCGCCTCTTGAATGTGATATTCAGGCTTTACAAGGTTATTGCGAATTGTCATGACCTGTGCAACCTGTATGTCGAGAAGAAAGTTCTCTTGCCGGAAAAGTGGCTGGAAAAGGACAGGGAGATTGCCGACTATCACCGGAAGCCTCAACGGTATGAATATGGAACGAATGTGGAAATCGGACTATCCTGCCGGACTTTTGAGAAGCTGCATGAATTCATCATTGAGCAGGATGATTTTGCCCTGGCGCTGGATTTTCTGCAACCGAAAATTCACCTGAATCACCTTATCAAGACCATGAAAAAGGTGGAAGAGCATTTGGAAATGGAGTTTTCCAGCCTCGGCTTTATTGTTTCATTGCATAATTTCCGTGAGGAGATCTATAAATGGGCTGCTGTATACTCTTCCAGGATCAATTCTTCCATTGAAAGGGAAATGGCAAAACGTCAAATCACGACGTACTCATTATTGTGTGACGAGCCAAACAGCGGCATTACCCTCCGGGAGGAAGCCGGTCAATATGCCGTGCCTGATAAAAACACTTTCAACCTTTCCGATTTCTTCATACATAATTACGATGCTCGGCATATTTCCGGAATATACCAATACCTCGATTTCCTCAACGCTGAAAAGGATGCTCGGTATGTATCAAAAATGGCATCCGTCATTGCCGTTGCCTGGGAAAGACATCTGTTGTGTGAAACGTACGGCAACACACTGCAGGCGATGTTTAATCACTTTGGAATTACGGACAAGAATGAAAACTATAAACCATCACGCCTCAGAAAGCCTAATTACAAAGGAAAACTCCCGTTGGCCAGAGTCCAGGCGTTGAAATTCTTTCAGTCGTTGGAGATACCGCCACCGGGAAAATGAGAGTTTAAAATGTTATCAACCGAGTGCTGGTTTTGTTAAAGCTGCTGTTGATGTTCTTTGGCTTATTGCCGCGGCTATTATACTGTCATATATTCTGTTCACAATTTTTATGCAGAAGTTATGTATACTCCGAAGATATGACATACTGCAGGCAACATTGACCTTGCAACATATAAATCTCCGCCGAACTTTTATTTTCTTCAAAAACAGTCGGTGAACAACATACAAGGTTTAGTCATGGAATATGACTTAGTATTTTATATAATGGAAACAAATGGCTTTTTATGGAAATATTTGCGATAATATGGAAATATTTTTGTGTATTATGGAAATTATATTATATTTTTGCAAAAATTTACGAATTATATCATGACTTCCGATTTTACTATAATACAATCCCTTTGTCGCTCTGCACTTTCATCATCTCGAGAAATGACAGAGCATCAAGTCGTGCGCCTTATCGATAACTACAAAAAGAATGGTCAAGACAAAGAAGCCAAGTCATTAGAAGGTATTCTCTTGAATGCCAAAAAAACTCAGCAGATAAATCCGATGAATTTCGTTGTCTCATCGTTAGAAGGAGAAACACTTACAAAGAATGTAACCGTTCCGGTTGACAAAGAGACATCTACGCCAATTTTGGAAGTCATACTACAAGATGATGTTGATAGTGAAATGCCTGTTTTTAACAGTACTATTCAACAAGCCGTGGATGCTATTGTTATCGAGTGGAGAAATTATGATAAGCTTATTCAACTGGATGCAAGCCCTTCCCGTTCGTGCTTAATATTTGGCGATCCGGGAACAGGTAAAACTATGTTAGCAAAATGGATTGCAAAGTCTGTTGGCCTCCCGGTTGTACTTGCCAAGTTAGATGGAATTATTTCCTCATTTTTGGGCACAAGTTCCAGAAATATTGCCAACCTTTTCCGGTTTGCCAATAAATACAAATGCATTCTTCTTCTGGATGAATTCGATGCTTTGGCCAAGCTTAGGGATGATCCCCAAGAAATAGGAGAGGTAAAGCGTATTGTCAATACTTTGATTCAGAATCTTGACATACGTTCCAAGATAGGATTTACAATAGGCATAACAAACCACGAAAAATTACTAGATCCTGCGGTATGGAGAAGATTTGATGTACAAATAGCATTGCCTCATCCTAATCTCGAAGTGAGAGAAAAGATGCTTAATAAATACATACAACCTCTTAAATATTCAGAATCTGAATTGAAGTTTATCAACTGGTGCATGAAGGACGCCACTGGTGCTGATATTAGGAAACTGAGCGACTGGATGAAAAGAAATTCTATTTTAGGAGGAAGTAATACGCACAGTATATTAGACCTAATGAGACAATTTTCAACTATGAACGTCGGTAGAATTTCGAGCGACATCTCGTCCCTTCTCAACGGCAGTTTAGCTGAATTATGCAGCAACTTAACTGAAGATGAAATATTAAATCTAAAGCAAAAAGATATAGCAGCAATGTTTCGCATTTCCCAATCGGCATTAAGCAAACTTATTTCTAAAAATTTTAGCTATGGCAGAAAATCAGATTCAGATAGTAATTAATCCCAGGGATTTTATA
>CAYNGF010000191.1:0-5139 GCA_964396515.1 uncultured Paludibacter sp. | reverse complement strand
AGCTGCCGTTTTTTAAAATCCCCGATTACAGAAATGTAGTCGGGGTTTTTTTATTTGAATAACGTAGTTCCGACTCCGTTAAATATTCCTTTTTCATGACATAAACGAAATTCTCTTGTACGCTAAAAAAATAACTAAAGGTACCCTGTCGTCCTTTGAAAGATACAGAATTAGAATTCGGTTTTTCAGTAGGGAAGGTACAAAAATAGAAACTATAACACCATTACAAGTCTGTCAATTTTATTTCCTAACTGATGTTCCAATCTAATTTACTGTAAATTTTCTTTTTGCAATTACATTATGATTTTTTTCTGCAATTTGTATAATATATAAGCCGGTGGGCAGATGAATTGTTTCTATTAAACAGGGATTTTGAGTGAATGATTTGTACATAACTTCAATACCACACAGATCGATGATTTTAATGTACAAATCATTTGAGAATATTTCCGGAGGAATTCTTAATTGAACATTTTCAACAGCGGGTTGAGGATATACCGAAATTATTTGATTGAATTCCTCATTTGCTACTCCACTAAAACATTCGGTTTTTCGTACTGTAATTTTATTTCCACTCATCCCTTCTTGTTCGAAGCAAGTGGAATTTTCAATATTCAAAATATCGACAGTTTGCGGATTGCCATTTTTGCTGAATACTACATTTATTGTCTTTATAGATGCATCGAAAGTATAGCTGTACCAGTTACCGGTTTGCTGTTGCATTTGAGCGCCCGGCCAGCTCCCAAAAATATTTCCATTGCTATTCCATGCCCAGATATTCACTCCTGATGTTCCCCAATCAGTAGGTTTAAGAAACGATACCGTTATGGGATTAGCATTGGGATCGTTTACTATAAAAATAGCAGAGTAAACAGCATCGCTTTCGTTTCCTTTATCATCTACAACCGTAAAGGTAAAACTGTCGTTTACTAAACCGGCGGTATAAACTAATTTTGAAGGGTCGATTAAAGGAACACCAATTAAATCCGATGTTGAATTGTACCTAAGTTGTCCGTATACAGGCATACTTTTAATTTTCAGATAGCCAAATGCATTCCCCAATGGGCTATAAAATGCAAAGTCCTCATAAGTAAAAGTATAACTCTCGTTTTTGAATAATGATTTTTGAATATTCTTTGAAACGGGATTGCCGGTTTGAGCAGATATAAGCGTAATTTTGTAATCACTACCTCCATTATTATCCCAAAAGTTTTCGTGTTTAATTGCAAAATTTATTTCTGCAACCGGTTGCATTGGATTGTTGAACGGTCCTAACACTATTTGCCATTCTCCATCGACAAAGTTAAACGGACTTTGAACTGCACCTCCCGAGGTAGACACAGTGCCTTGTGGCTGGTAAAAAGCAGCGGGAGTCATCCAATTGTTCACCCCCCAATGGAGTTTCGATGCGGCAGTTGCATTTTTACAACGTATAACAATATTTTGGTTCGTTGCAGGTTTTTCAGGGATCCAACTGACATCAGGATTTGTACTTCCGCCATTATTTCCATTACCGCTTTCTATATACACATGCTGGATAGGTGTACGGAAGATATTCCCTTTCGTATCAATGGCTTCTACATAATAATCTACCAAAGTATCTTTTAATCCGGTAATTTCGGCGTAACATAAATCAGCTTTGGCAGCAGGAGTTATAAAAAAATTCAGTTCAGGGTCATCTGTTGGATCGGCTTTCATTGGACGACGGGTCATGTCAATTTCAGACCATCCGCTCACTTCATTGCCTCCGGCATACGTTTCGTTCTGAATACTTTCGATTGGGTTCAGTCCATCGTAATCAGTACGGTATTTTAGTTTAACCGATGAAAGTCCACTAACATCGTAAGCATAAGTCCAAATATGAAAATCGGACGAATAATTTACCTTTTTATAGCCAGTAGTTGGTCCGAAACCTATTCCTCCGGGATTGTAAGGGAAGCGTTGGGGAATAAAAACAGATGGAGATGTGCGGTCGGTACCTTGATTAGCCTGAATTACTTTTTGTGCATATTCTATGGCGATATTACCTGTAAGAGAGGCTTTTACTTCCATATCTTCGGACTTTCCGTAATACATAAATCCTGAATTGAGTCCTCCAAAATAAAAGTGCCAGGCTTTTTCTGCGTTAGTAGCAGCACTTCCTCCATCGGCTATTTTGTCGATGCGCAGATTTCCGCCTTCCAAATCTTCGGCCATGGTTACAAAGTTTTCGGTCGCAGTAATCACTGCCCAGTTTCGGGCATCTTCTGTCCATCCATCAGGGTTGAAACGATAATCTGTTTTATTGTAAAGGGGCCAAAGCCAGTTTATGAACTGTGGGTGTCCCCAATCATTTTCGGCATTCACCCAAGCACCATCTTCAACCCGAACAATGTCGGAAACCGACACCGGATTATTTATTAGAAACTCCTGAATAGTTGTTGGTTTATAACCTGCATTGGCAGCTGCATGCGAAAAACTTGTTACCGCTTCGCTGTAATACGAACTTCCACCACCCCAGGCATTGTCGCCGTCGTGCGCAAGCAACACTATACTGGGTTGTGATTGATTGCTGAAAGGTTCTATTTTCGAGGCAATATCTCCTGTATTTGCACCACTGTATCCATCAACATAGCTTAAATAATTGCACATTGGCACAACATCAATAGTGAAAGCTTTTCCCGTAACAGGGTCGATATATTGTGCTTTATGCGCCTGATAACAGTAAGGTGCTGCCAGTCTGCTTCCCCGTCCATCTATGGTGGCATCGAACCAGTTCTGTCCTTTTGTTGCAACACGATCGGCTCGGTTAGGAGCATCAATATTGCCGTTAATATTGTATGGATGTTCGTAATCAGCTAAAGTACGAGCAAGATGACTGTTGGGTATCACAGACCATTCAATATTGCACTCGACAAGCGTCTTGATGATTCTTTCGGAAAATGCACATTCAGCGGGCCAGTAACCTTTGGATACAAAACCATAATATTTGTTTGCTGCATATTGATGAGCTTGAATTTGTTTTTTTAGTGTGCGTTCACTTACTAATGGCGAAAGCACGTGATCATAAGTGAAACTCACCACATCGAGTCGAGGGAAATTACCTGCTGTTTTCCACCCAATAGCTTCTTTGTACGGGTTCATCCATGAAGCTGAATATCCCCATTGATTTTTTGCTCCAAGAGAGCGAATGTTTTCCATCAGTCCGGCCGAAATGCTTAATTGTGCTCCTGCGTAAGGCAAATCGCGAATACTGTTGATAGCATTTCGGGGAGAAGTTTGGTAAGCCTGCACTCTGTCGGCTTTTGAAAAAATTTCTTCGAGATTGTTGGTAGGGTGCGATACACTACTTCCCGGATAACGGTTTTGACCACTCATTTTCAATCGGTGCGACTCTTCGGCAAATTGTTTTGTGTCTGTATTATCTTTGCTTTTATCTGCCCAGTAAACCGGTTGATCCATGTGCCATAGGTAGGTGGTGTGGACTTTTTGGGCACTTGTTTTGAAAGTGAAAATTAACAGAAAAATATAAATTGAAGAGATTTTTAATGCGAATCTTGTGATCATTTCAATATCAGAATTAATAAATTAGATGGTACAAATATAAATTAATTTTGCTACGAAGTTAAACCACACTATTAACTTATACAGATTATTATCTGCAAACGTTTGATTTTAATTTTGTTTACTTTAAGTCTTCTTTATTTTAATTTAATATGAAATTAAAGTATGCATTTGTTGCAATATTGAAAGCTATGTGTTTACTTTGAGAAAAATTAAATTCTATTATTATGGATATATCAGAATTATTAAACAGTCCGGCAGGCAAATCAATTGTTGAAAACATGTCAGCAAAACTTGGTATGGACAAGAAACAGGCAACAAAAGCAGTAAACACTGCCATCCCTGTAATTTTAGGTGGGTTAAACCGCAATGCGAAAACTCCTGAAGGAGCTGAAAGCCTGAATCGTGCACTCGAAAGTAAACACGATGGAAGTCTTCTTGATAATTTAAGTGACATACTTCAAGGTAACTCCGATGAATTGGTAAAAGATGGCGAAGGAATTCTTGGGCACGTTTTCGGTAGCGATGTAAATGTTGTTCAGAAAGGAATAGCACAAAAAACGGGAATAAGTATGGATAAAGCCGGACCACTTTTATCTTCGTTAGCTCCGGTAGTAATGGCTTATCTTGGCAAACAAAAAAAACAGACAAATGCAGGTGCAGGTGGTCTGGGCGATTTGCTTGGCGGTTTACTAAGTGGTGTTGGTACTAAAAAGAAGCAAAGCGGTGGTATTTTGGGAATGATTACCGGTTTGCTCGACAAAGACAAAGATGGCAGTGCCATTGATGATATTCTCGATATGTTGACAAAAAAGTAATCAAAACTATACGTAAGTGTATATGTAAAACTCATTAAGTTTCGGTTATTATTGCCGGGACTTTTTTATTCGATAGCAATCAATTTTTAGTTTTACCTAATTTTTCACGTAAAAAGCCATAAAAATTATTACTTTTGCAGCATTGTTTAATCCAGTAATTTAGACATTGATATGAAGAGATATTTTTTTATTTTGATTGTCATATTAGCAATAGTGAAAACGCAAGCACAGGAAGAAATAATGCTATATCCTAATGGGATGTCAGAAAGTAATGAACTTACTGCAAGTGAAAGTTATCGCGACAAAGAGTTTATAGTCAATATCAGCACGCCCAGGATGTATGTTTTTCCTGCATTAAAAGAAGCTGCCAGTGGCACAGCAGTATTAATATGCCCGGGTGGAGGATATACGGGAGTTTCACAAATCAAGGAAGGTAGTGAAATAGCTTACTGGTTTAACAGAATAGGAGTTACCGCTTTTGTTTTGTATTACCGTATGCCAAACGGACATCACGATATTCCACTTAAAGATGCACAAACAGCACTGTCAATTATTCACAGTCGTGCAAAGGAATGGAATATCAACAAAAATAAAATCGGCATTATGGGCTTCTCTGCCGGAGGTCATTTAGCCGCAACAGTTGGAACGCATTTTACAAACAAAATTCAACGTCCGGCTTTTATGATTCTTGCCTATCCGGTTATTAGTATGGATAAAAATATTACGCATGGAGGTTCAAGAACTAACTTGCTTGGTAAAAATCCATCGGACGAACTTG
>CAYNGF010000190.1:0-5246 GCA_964396515.1 uncultured Paludibacter sp. | reverse complement strand
GCGACATGGAAAAACTCGATGATTTTACATTGAATTTACTCACCAACGATGAAGTAATTGACATTAATCAAGATCCACTTGGCAAACAAGCTACGTGTTTACAAACAATTGGAGACCTTCGCATTTATGTAAAAGAACTTGAAGATGGAAGTAGTGCCGTAGGATTTTGTAACTTTGGAATCGAAACAGTTGAGCTTGACTATAATGACTTTGAAAAACTTGGACTGAAAGGAAAATATACTGTACGAGACTTATGGAGACAAAGAAATGTTTGCAATGTAAATACACAAACCGATCACTTGAATATTAAAATTCCTGTACATGGAGTGCTGCTTTATAAATTTAGCGCTGAAAAATAATAAACATACTTTACTATTATAACCAAATAAAATGCGTTTCAACTTTTTTATATTATTATTACTGAGCTTTATTTTAATTTCTTCAAACCTATGTTTTGCATGGGAAGGAATGCCTATGCCCAAACTTCGGGTTGAAGGACGTTACCTGAAAGATAGCCACGGACATATCGTTAATTTGCATGGTTTTGGTCAAACCTATTCACCATGGTTCAATGAGCAAAACACAAAATGGAGCAACTACAATGTAAATGACTGTTTGAATTACAACAAAGGAATTATTGATAAACTGTTGGCAGCTGGTTGGAAAATGAATTTCATTCGGTTGCATATGGATCCTTACTGGAGCAACTTACCCGGTTGTACCCCAAATTATCACGAAGCTCACAATTGTTTTAATGAAAGTCGTTTTAGAAAATACCTCGATGAAGTGTTTGTTCCAATGGCTGAGTATGCGATATCAAAAGGTTTGTATGTAGTTATGCGTCCACCTGGTGTGAGCCCTGATAAAATTCAGATTGGTGACGATTACCATCAATATTTAATCAAGGTATGGGGGATTGTTTCTAAGCATCCTACCTTGATGAACAACCCAAACATCATGTTCGAATTAGCCAATGAGCCTATCGATATTTTAGGCACTGATGGAACTTACGGAGCAAGTACACAGGGTCATTTTGATAACCTGAAAACCTTTTTTCAAACCATCGTTGATACTATCAGAACTTCTGCCGACAATATTCTTTGGGTTCCCGGACTGGGTTATCAATCGTTATATGCCGGATATGCTGTAAACCCTATCGAAGGTCAGAATATAGGCTATGCAGTTCATGTTTACCCTGGTTGGTTCAATAGCGGTCAGGGTTACGAACCTTTTCAGAAAGGTTGGAATAATCAAGTTCAGCCGGTTGCCGATTTTGCACCAATTATTGTTACCGAAATGGATTGGGCGCCTGAAAGGCATGGAAAATCATGGGGCAAAGATATTACCGGAACAGCTGGTGGCAATGGTTTTGGTGCCAATTTTCAGAAGATTGTAGATGAATGTGGTAATGTAAGTTGGTTGCTTTTTACTGGACCGGAATTGTTAGCAGAGTTTGGCAACCCCAATGCTCCTGCAGACATTGTCGATTTTCTTACAGATCCGGAAGCATGTCCTTATCCGGTTTTTCATTGGTATCAGAATTATGCTAATGAATACGATTTCATAGGGGTTTCTGATGATTATTTAAAAATGATAGATTTGGTAATCGAAGGCAAAGAAAATATAACGATACTTACCAAGACCTCTGTTAGTTTAAAAATAAAAGCAGTATTTGCTGATGGCCACAGTGAAAATATAAGTTCCGTTGCCTCTATTTCAGTTGATAAACCTGATGTGATTAATGTGGTAAGGGGAAGAATTTATGCTATTAAAGATGGGCAAGTCGATTTGAAAGTCGCATTTACTGATTCAAAAGGGAATACTTTGCATAAAGTTTTGAAAGTTACCTCGTCAACTTTTCCATTAACGAAGGAATTATTTAATCCTTCTATTTATGCACAAGGCACTTTCGATGAGGCGACGCATACTTTAATAACCGGACAATGGGGATTTGGAGGTTGGTGGTTCACCAATGGATTGGATCTATCCGACTACAAATATTTAATTGCTCGTTTAAGTGCCGACAACACAAGTGGAATATCTTTCCGTGTATTTGATGAAAATAATTATTGGTCGAAAGCAGCTGAATATAACTTTGGAAATAAACGTGAAGTGGTTGTGAACTTGTCCAATATGGTAAAAGCTGGAACAACATCCAAACTCGATCCTAGTCATATTTATATTGTCGGGTTTTGGTCGTGGGGTAATAGCCCGATAGTTATTGATAGTGTCTTCTTATCGAATTCCAGCGAATTTGATTCTCCTTCTGGAATTAATAATGTTTTTACCGATGAAATTCTTCAATCGGCTGAAGTGGATGTTTACAACATTATGGGAGCAAAAATTCGTTCGAAAGTGAAAAGAGAAGTTGCAACAGAAGGACTTCGAAACGGGGTTTACTTTATTGGAGGGAAAAAGATTGCAATTTTTAATAATTACTAAACAAGTGTTAATCAACTATATGTTAATGAGATGAATATTAGATTACGAATAACTTTTTGGCTAATGTTTTTAACAGTATTTTCAATAGCTCAAAATCCTATAATTCAAACCAATTATACTGCCGATCCTGCACCAATGGTATATAATGGTACAGTTTATCTTTATACATCGCACGATGAAGATACTACAGTAAATAACTTTTTCACCATGAACGATTGGAGATGTTATTCCACAACTGACATGGTAAATTGGACTGACCATGGTTCTGTACTATCATATAAAGTTTTTGATTGGTCGCGGGGCGATGCATGGGCAGGTCAGTGTATTTATCGAAATGGAAAATTCTACTATTATTTGCCAGTGAATCAAAAAAATGGAGGGAATGCAATTGGTGTTGCGGTTTCGGATAGTCCGACGGGTCCATTTAAAGATGCGCTTGGCAAACCTATGTTAATCGGCTACGGTTATATTGACCCAACTGTTTTTATCGATGACGATGGTCAAGCTTACCTTTATTGGGGAAATCCTAACCTTTGGCATGTGAAATTAAACGAAGACATGATTTCTTATGATTTGAATTATGGTATTGTGAAGGAAGACTTGAGAGACGATAATTTTGGTTATCGTGCTATAAAACAAGACGCATACAATTATCGTACAGCTGCCTACGAAGAAGGGCCATGGCTTTTTAAACGGAATAATTTATATTATTTACTTTATCCGGCTGGTGGTGTACCGGAGCATTTAGCTTATTCTAAAGCTAAAAGTATAACAGGCTCATGGACTTACGGAGATACCATTATGCATGTAATTAAACAAGGTGGAGCATTTACCAACCATCCCGGTTATATCGAATTTAAGGGAAAATCTTATTTGTTTTATCACAATGGTGCTTTACCCGGTGGAGGTGGTTTTAAACGTTCGGTGTGCATTGAACCGTTTGAATTTAATGCTGATGGTTCAATACCGTTAATTACACCAACAAAAGAAGGAGTTACTGCAAGTGCAGCTAATTTAAACCCATTTAAAAAAGTGGAAGCTGAAACCATAGCGTGGTCAGAAGGATTGAAAACTGCTTTTGATAGCAAAATTGGTATTTATGTAACCAACATTGACAATGAAGATTACATTAAAGTTCGGAGTGTTGATTTCGGGAAAGGAGCAAAAAGGTTTGAAGCCAATGTGGCATCAATTACTAATTCTGGTAGTATTGAATTACGTGTTGATGATAAAACCGGAAGTTTGATTGGAAATTTAGATGTGAAAAATACAGGTAATAATCTTCATTGGGAAACTATTTCTTGTAAGTTGAAAAAAATCAAAGGAGTACATGACCTGTATTTTGTTTTCAAGGGCAACGATTCAAATTTATTCAAATTTGACTGGTGGAAATTTAGCAGTAAATAGTTAATCTGACCTTCAAAAAAGTAAAAAAGCAATAAGAACAAAAATATTTATGAAAATCAGTGCCATTTTTTTAATTTTAATTGTATCACTACATAATCTTCATGCTGAAGATGGACATAATCTTTGGTTACGAAACAAAAACACAGGAAATGTAACAGTGGTTTGCGCTGACAAATCAGCTACCACTGCCATAGCTGTTCAGGAACTGAAAGACGGATGGCAGGGACAGGATGGAGCAACTATCACATTAAAAATCAAAAAGGATAAAACGATTAAAACAGATGGTTTTAAACTAAGCGCAAATGTCATTCAGGCAAATACGCCATCCGGTTTGCTTTATGGAGCATACGAGTTATTACGTCGCCAGCAAACAGGCGAACCGATTGTGGAAAAAATCTACAATCCTTCTTATCAGGTTCGTACATTGAATCACTGGGACAATCTGGATGGAACAATTGAGCGAGGATATGCCGGACTTTCCATTTTCTGGGGAAAAGATAAGAACCTTTCAGCACCCACCGAGCAGGAAAAACTGCTCTGGAAAGAATATGCCCGTGCAAACGCCTCAATAGGTATCAATGGTGCGGTGTTGAATAACGTGAATGCTTCTCCGGATATGCTCACACCCGGAATTCTTAAACGTGTAAAGGAAATTGCAGCCGTGCTTCGCCCTTATGGAATGAAGGTGTATTTGTCTATTAAATTTTCATCTCCGGCTCAAACTGGAGGACTTAAAAATTCCGATCCGTTGAATCCGGATGTAATAAAATGGTGGAATGACAAAGCAAAAGAAATTTATAAATTAATTCCTGATTTTGGCGGTTTTTTAGTTAAAGCAAATAGCGAAGGACAGCCCGGGCCACAGGATTATGGTCGTAACCATGCCGATGGAGCCAATATGCTGGCTGATGCACTGAAACCTTTTGGTGGAATTGTGATGTGGCGTGCCTTTGTGTATAGCCCGAGTGATGAAGATCGTGCAAAACAGGCCTATAATGAATTTATGCCATTGGATGGACAGTTTCGCGACAATGTAATTATTCAGGTGAAAAACGGACCGATTGATTTCCAACCACGTGAGCCGTTCAGTCCGCTTTTTGGTGCAATGAAAAAAACATCAGTTATGCCCGAATTCCAGATTACGCAGGAATATTTGGGGCATTCCATTCACATGGCTTTCCTGGCACCTATGTGGGAGGAATTGCTCAAAAGCGATACTTATCAGCAGGGACAAGGCAGCACGGTGGCTAAATGTACCGACGGAAGTATTTACACTCAAAAATATACTGCGATTGCCGGAGTTTCCAATATTGGTTTGGATGCCAACTGGTGCGGACATGATATCGCTCAATCCAACTGGTATGCCTTTGGTCGTCAGGCATGGGACAATCAGATAA
>CAYNGF010000189.1:0-5325 GCA_964396515.1 uncultured Paludibacter sp. | reverse complement strand
CATTTGTGTAAAATTAATACGACCTGGAATTACCATGTACAACATAAAGATTTCTTTTAAAAAGGCACGTCGCCATTTATTGAGTGATAAACCATTAAAAGCACTACTGACAACCGAAATAAAAGTGTTAACTTCTGTGAAAATCATACTTTATAAATTTGTGGAATAATCTATAAAGATACTGATTTTCAGGGAGTTAACCAAATTTTAAAACAAGATAATTAATTGATTTTCAATTATTTAACTATAAATATAACACACTATTGGTATTAGATAAACCATGTAAAACATAACTAATGAAAACAAATACTCCACCATCCCCATTCTGCCCTTACCAATATTTTTGATAAGGGCGATAAATGAATAATCCAGTTTACTAATATTAAAAATCATTATTAATGAAAACAAAGACAATTCTATTTATTTTAATAATTCCCTTTTATTTATTTGGACAAACATGGGATTATCCAATTAAACCAGGGTCAAAGGAATGGCAGCAATTCAAATCCATTGAAGACATGTATGTTGCCTGTCAAATCCCTGAAAAAGTTCTTACGGATATATGTACAGATTCTTTAGCTCAACTTTGCTTGAATTATCCTGCTCCTTTAATTTTGCTTTTTTTTAATTCTCCTCAAATCGCATTTGATAATTTTTATGCAAATTTTAACGGTATTCGTGAATTATTAAATCGAAAAGATGCAGGTCATTCCCTTTTAGAAAGATATGCTATAATGAATTTTAAAGATTTCAATCCACTTTGGACAGCTGAAAAGCAAGGCGATTATACTTTCAAGTATCAATTTGTTGAAACAATTTTAGCACAACAACAAGTATTAGCTACTCTTGATGACAAAGGACAAAAACTCTTATTAAAAGAGGCAATGAATAAAATGGATCAAAAACTTTCTCGAAATGATTTGTTTGGTGGAAATAGTTTAAATATAAACTTATGGGTTATAACAAAGATACTTCACAAACAAAATAAACTACAAACAAAATTTTCAAATCAATTAGAAATTGAAAAGTCATTGAAAACAGGTCAATTAGTTGATTATGATTTGTTGACTATTTATAAACAAGCTAAAAATTACCTTTATGAATAAGTTGTTAATTTTCCTCTTCATTTTGTCGACTTTGATACTTTGCCAATGTACCAAAGATTCAGAGCTAATCATTACTAATGGAAATTGTTTGCCCGATGTCAAGGATAAATATGCTTATCCAATTAGACCGGGAATGGAAGAATGGAAAAGTCTAAAATCAGTCGAGGAAATATATCAAGCATGTCAACTTCCTGATAATGTTTTAAAATCAACATCTACATTGGGTTTGGTTCGGAGTTTTTTAGATGTCCCTTTTTCCTTAAATAGTCAATATATAGTTTCAAGCGCATCGCCTTTGGCAACCTGGTATAATATATATTCTAAATTTAATAGTATACAGGAAGTAATTAATCGGAATGATGCCGCTAAGGCTTTAGTTTTATATTACGATGGAATAAGTTTTAAATGCTTAAAATCTATGACTATAGAAAACCGAATGACTTTTTCAGCTCAAATTACAGCACTTGAGTATCTGTTCACCAAACAAATGATAATCTGTCAGTTGAATGAAATGCAAAAGGTAGAATTAGTTGCATTATTATTAGAAAAGTATAAACAATTACAAAAGAACTCTTACGATGGAATGTATGTTAGCGGAACTCTTTCAGCAATGGCTTGGATTATGTACGATATGCAATATACTCCTGTTGTTGATTATTATAACAAAGTACCACCTATTGGACGTTTAACAGAACAAGGGTACGTTCTTGCAGAAGATATTAATTCTATTGTTTCGTTTGCCGAGAGTTTTACACATTAAGTTTATTCTTATGAAAAAATATATATTATACTTTTTAATGTTCACTGTTTCTCTATATTTAGAAGCACAAATTTATTACAGTACAGGTCCTACTGTATATACATGTAGAGGTGGTCAAATAGCAACTATAATCCCCAATAGAGAACTAAACACAAATGAAAAAGCAAGTGCATTGGCATCGTTAATTAATCCTAATGGTCAATTTTACTATTTGGGAATTACAGCTTCCGACATTATATCTGAAGCAAGTTCTACTTATAATTGTCATGCTTATGCCTGGCATTTAAGAGAGGGTAATACAAATAAAGTTTGGATAAATAATACATATGGCTATTCTGACTTTGAAGGCTGTTTAGCTACTACAAACAATCTCGATACATACTGGAGTAATACTTTAGGTTGTTTTATAGAAGTTTTAGAATCACAAGCAGAGAAAATTCATTATTATTGTGGAGATCATTCTGCAGTTAAATCTTATGTTGAGGGTAAATATGATTCAAAATGGGGGCAATTTCCTGTGGTAAGGCACTCACCAAACCAAGTTCCATATTCACATCCAGATCGCAGAAAGTATTATGCTAAGCCATATATTTCCGGCATTTCTCTAATTTGCAATCAAAGCACCTATTCAATAAACAATTTACCAACTGGTGCAACTGTAACATGGAGTTCATCGCCCAATAATTTAATTTCTCATTCTACATCAGGGCATCCTATAACCGTTACAAAAACTGGCAATGGCCAAGTTACGTTGACTGCATTAATAAATCAGGGCATCACTATCAGTAAGAATATTTGGCTTGGGAGTCCCTCAACTCCTACAATAATTGGACCTCAACATGTTGAAGTTGGCGGTATGGGTTCATATTCAGCGTCTGTTCTTGGAGATTTTAATACTACATATCAATGGAGTGTTAGCCCTTCTTCATACACTATTTACAGCTCGGGGGCAAACGCAACTATTTACTTTAATGCGCAAAGCGACTATACCATTACTGTAAGTGCAACTAATGCTTGTGGTACAACAACTACATATTATTATGTTGCAACTGGAGAACTTGAGCCATTTTCAATATATCCAAACCCAGCTACTGATTTATTAACTGTAAGTTATAACTCAGAAACAGAAAATAAAGGTGTTGTTGAAAACAATGAGAATAAGTTTACTATACAACTATGGAATGAGACAAATGGCTTAGTAAAATCAATTGAAAGTAATAGTTCTACCAAACAAATATCCCTTCGTGGCTTGCCAAAAGGTATGTATTCGGTTCATATCGTAAAGGAAAATAAAACTGTAAGGAAACAATTAATTTTGATTAAATAAAAGAGAACTACGACCGCCTAACACACGTCTAAGCGACAATAGCCGAATTTGTGCGATTTTGAAGGTTTATCGCCCGCATTACCTTTTGTGATGTGCGGCAGTGAATACTCCCGCTATTCGGCTACTGCGCTTAGTCTCGGTCGTTAGGCGGCATAGTAAAAAAAATAAGAAGCTTTCTAATGACTATGAGAATAGGAATTAAACGCAATTTATCTACTGTAATTCATTATACATTAACAAATTAATTTATATTCACATGAGAAAAATAGTTATTTTATTGTTAGGGTTTACTTCAATAGTTTCCGCACAAATCAACACCTTGAAAATCAGAAAGGACTCTATTGAGTCTACTTCTCCGAAAGAGATTACCCGGTATGACAGCTTAGAAAGAATAAATTTCTCAAATTACAAATTACATATTAAACAATCACTTTATTTGCCCGAATTAAGAGGCAGGAAAAACGATGGTGGTTTCAGTGGTTTTTATACAAAACCCTACAATAAAACTGAATACACCTACAAACCGTCAAAAACAAATTTATATTTGTCCGACTATAATGTAATGGCGAATAGATATTTTTATGTAAATGATATCACAACAAATGAAAGCGGAAATAAATTTCTTCAACTAATAAAAAAAGATGTAGGTGATACTTTGTATTTTCATTTTATAGATGACAAAAAAGACTTCTATACTTATTTTATAACAGTTGGCTATTTTGAGAAAATAAAATCACTTTATGTAGGTAAAGAATTTGTTTATATTGGAGAAGGAAAAGCTGAGGGTTCTGTCTGGGATGCAAATTTTTATAATATCAAAGATGGTGAGAAAAAAGATTTTAATTCTGGTACGCATTTCACTTGCGTAGATATTGTTGCTTCCAATTATCTTCCCTTTCTTGAAGCAATTTTACGTAGTTCAGATGGCGATTTTACCGTTTCAGTAGAATGTTTACCGAGCAAATTAAATGAGTTTCGTACTCTCGCTGAGTATAAAAACGAGCAAATCATTAAATCTCGTCAAAACAATGCACGCAAAGCTATTCTAACTAAAAAATATGGTGCTTCTAATGCAGCTTTAATAATGAATGGACAAGTTAAGATAGGTTTCACAAAACAAATGTGTAAAGAGGCTTGGGGTGAGCCTGATGATATAAATACAACTACAAATAATTACGGTTCAAACGAACAATGGGTTTATAGCTTAGGTAATTCATATCTATATTTTGAGAATGGAAGATTAACTAGTATTCAGAACTGAAAATAATAAAAATCAAAAGGCAGTGTAAAAAACGAGCAAACTGAAATTTAAATAACAATAAAAAATGGAAGACCTATTGAAACTTGCAAAAGAAGACTTAGAAGTAGCTCAATTGTTGTACGATAACAATAAATTTTCCAATTCTTGTTATCATTATCACCAAAGTGTTGAAAAATCTATAAAATATATTGGACTATCAATAGGTGGAATTACATATCAACAACTTAACAAAGAAATTGGTCACGACCCAATAAAAGCATTTAAGCATTTATTCAAATATTTCAAGGAACAATCTAATGGACTAATTCCAGATATTGACCCACATTTTTTGACAAACACAAAAAAAGCAATTGAATCTGGCTCAGAGAAAGAAGTCGTTAGCGGAGCTTGGAATGCGATAAAATCTATAAGTAATGAAAGAATGGTTATTAATCAGGACCAATTTCCAACAGCCTTTGATGCTGTATGTGATTATATTAAAAGAGTTGCTCCTTCAATGGACTTGGGGTTAGACAAAAACCCTTACAAGCAACTCGTAGCTAAAACTATGGAAAAAGATGCAGCAAATACAATCATTTTAATCAACTATGGCATGAAAATATTGCAAGTTCTTTTAATTAATTCATTGATATGTAGCAGGTTTAAGCCGGACAATCTCCGTTATCCAAGTGACGAATTTGGAAACCCAATAGAATATTTCAACGAAAATAATGTACTAATAATTGATTTGCCACTTTTTATGAAATCCATGAATATTCCAATTGAATTTGCAGGGAAAATTAAATGGAAAAATTCACGATAGTATATAAAACAAACTACGACCGCCTAACACACGCCTCGTATGTTTGCATAATATTTCAAATTGAGAAAA
>CAYNGF010000188.1:0-5326 GCA_964396515.1 uncultured Paludibacter sp. | reverse complement strand
GTGCTTCGTCGATATTTTTAAAAGCACTAAACGAATTTGGTGTGTGAAGGTGAGCATTTACTTTTATCATAATAATAGAGCCCCTAACTCTTGAAGGGGAAATTAATGTTAGTTTTATTTAATTATTTCAGTTTCTTTTGTTAATACTAAAAAATATAGAAATTTATGACCACAAATAATCTTCATTATAATCAACACCATTTTCTTTTCAGAATTAAATATATTCTTTCTGGAATGTTTGTGTTTTATGATGTTCTTTTTGATTTACAATATATTTCTCAACGATATTAACTTTGGATTGACTTACAGAATATCCTGCATATCCGCCTTGCCAAGCAAATTCACGATAATGTGGCCCCAATGTTTTAATCCATCTGTTGCTATTGGTTTTTATTTCTTCTAAAAAATTTGCCAATGAAATATTTTTGGACAAAATGCACAAAATATGAATATGATTCTCTGTTCCATTTATTACTAATGGAATTGATTTTGACAATTTCACAAGTCCACCAATATAAGCATACAATTCATTATCATTTTCAGGCTTAATCAAACATTCATTGTGTTTGACATGAAAAATGGCGTAAACATACAATTTTGATATTGATTGTGAGATGACTGCAATTATTAGCTTAATAGTTTGATTTTAAATCTTCAGGCTGAAAGCCTTTTATAATTTAGCCCAATGGTAAAGCCATGAAATGGTGACGCCTCGGGGTAAATTTCGCAGATACATTTAATGCGAGCTGTAAGCCCAGTATAAAATCATTTGCAAATCTTTAATTTCAATTCGTGTTTTTATTACTTCCCTATCTATATTGCCCTTTTAGGGCGCAAATTTGAAAATTTCATCTTTATACCCTAGACGTTGCCCCGTTAGGACTTTGCCATTGGGTTGTGATATTTTGGGCTTTCAGCGAGAAGATTATTTACATAAAGACACCAACCCTTTGACTGAATCAGTGCCTTGTAATTGTAAATTATACTCCTAATTTCGATCTGCGAATAAATTCAGCATCCGTGAAGTTTTGAGTTGGGATATAACCAGGCAAAGGTTGAATTCGTTCATTGATAATATCCAAAAACCACGAAGGTTGTGCAAAGAATGATTTTTCCAATTCATAAGCCGGAGTAATCCAGTTACGTGAGCCGAGAACAGCTACCGGAGCATCGAGATAATCGAAGCAAAGCTGGCTGATGTTTGCAGCAAAATCATTTAAGAATGAACCTCGAGATGTCGCATCACTGGCAACTACAATTTTACCGGTTTTCTTTACTGATTCAACTACCTTTTCATAATTAAATGGTGACAATGTTCTTGCATCAATCACTTCTACACTTATTCCATATTTTTCTTCGAGAATTTTGGCTGCTTCCAAAGCAGGATAAAGCGTGTGACCAATAGTGAGGAAAGTAACGTCGTTACCCACTTTTTTTACATCCGGCTCGCCGAAAGGAATTTCGTAGTAACCTTCGGGCACACCACCTTCGTGGAATTGCTCACCGATTTCGTAAATACGCTGACTTTCGAAGAAAATCACAGGGTCGGTTCCCTGAAGTGCGGCATTCATCAAACCTTTGGCATCATATGGCGTAACAGGGAAACATACTTTGATTCCCGGAATGTGAGCCACCAGCGAAGTCCAGTCCTGCGAGTGCTGAGCACCATATTTTGAACCTACCGAAACGCGAAGTACCACAGGCATCTTCAACACATTACCACTCATTGCCTGCCACTTTGGTAGCTGATTGAATACTTCATCGCCACAACGACCGAGGAAGTCGCAATACATAATTTCAGGAACTACACGACCGCCACACATTGCATAACCAATAGCAGTACCCACGATAGAAGCCTCAGCAATTGGCGAGTTGAACAAACGGTGATAAGGCAAAGCCTCCGTCATACCACCATAAACTGCAAATGCGCCCCCCCAGTCGCGATTTTCTTCACCATAAGCTATTAGGGATGCGTCTTTATAAAAACGATCCATCATAGCTTCGAAAATACCGTCGCGCAGCTGATATTGTTTCATTTTGCTAAATGGTTTTCCATCTTTATCAAATGCAAAACGCTCTTTCTGAGCAATTTTCTTCACACGTGAGTTTTCTTCCAACGGCATCAAAACATCCGGTTTTGCATCGCTGAACGAATCAACTGAACCATTCGAAAACATCATATCACCAATCACTTCCGGATTTTTCATCAATGGAGAGATAACAGGGTCGATTGATTTTAAGAACATGTCGTAAATCAATGCTTTGATATCAGCCTGAACTGCATCCAAATCAGCTTGTGTAGCTACTTTAGCATCAATCAACTGAGCTCCGTACGAAGCGATACAGTCCTGTTTTTCCCAAGCTTCCACTTCTTCTTTCGAACGATACGACGATGCATCCGAAGGTGAGTGTCCGCTGTAGCGATATGTAAGCACGTCCAATAAAACGGGACCGCGTTTTTCTTCAATAATTTTGCGTTTGCGTTTGTATGCATCAATTACAGCCAGTGGGTTGTAACCGTCGACACGCTCAGCATGCATTTGATCGGCATTCACACCGGCACCAATACGAGCAGCAATTCCGTAACCCATGGTTTCTCCACAGGTTTGTCCGCCCATACCATATTGGTTGTTCATAATGTTGATAATCACCGGCAAACCACCTTTCATATCACCTTCCCACAGCTTATTAAACTGATCCATTGCTGCAAATGAAATACCTTCCCAAACCGGACCGCAAGCCATAGAAGCATCACCAATATTAGCTACAACCAAACCCGGTTTTCGGTTTACTTTTTTGTACAAAGCAGCACCTACAGCAATATCGCCCGAACCACCAACAATGGCATTGTTTGGATAAACACCAAATGGCGTAAAGAAAGCGTGCATTGAACCACCTAAACCACGGTTAAAACCGGTTTCGCGTGCAAAAATTTCAGCCAACGTTCCGTACACCAAAAAGCGGCGAGCCAGTTCTTTGGTTGTACCTGTGAAATCTTTTTTTACAACTGCCAATACAGCACCATCAAAAAACGACTCCATAATATCGGTCAGCTCTTTGTCGCTCAATTTATGAATAGCCGACATCCCTTTGGCAAGAATTTCACCGTGCGAACGGTGGCTTCCGAAAATGAAATCATCCACTCCAAGTGTCCACGCCATACCAACTGCTGCCGATTCCTGTCCGATAGACAAGTGAGCAGGGCCGGGATGATTGTATGGAGTTCCGTTGTATTCACCTTTGGTTTTAATCAGGTTCAACATGGTTTCGAACTCGCGAATCAGCGCCATATCGTGATAAATGGCTTTAAACTCTTCGTCGGTAAAATTACCTTTTTCGTCTTTTACCGTTTTTTGGTATTGATTTACCGGTATGGGTTGAAATTCCACAAATCCCGGTTTCCGCGCTTCTGACGGATCAATGAATTGTACTTTTGGCATTGTATAATAATTTTTGTTTATTCTTTTAAAAAATGAACCACATTAGACACATAGTTCACATAGTTTTATTTTTTAAAGAAAGAAGAGAACATATAGTTTAAAATCCTTTCGGGTTTTCCAAATCTATAGTTTAACCGCAGAGAACGCTAAGCTTCGCAGAGAAAAATTCGCATTCATTTGCGCAATTTGCGTTCAAATCAAAATGCAAATATCGTTTCTTTAAAAATTTCACTTACAGTTGGATGCGGGAAAACGACTTCTTCCATTTGAGCCAGTGTCATTTCCTGTTCAATGGCCATGCACGCACCGTATATCATTTCGCTTGAAGGATTTCCAATCATATGAACTCCGATTACTTCGCCGTGTTTGGCTCCAACCAACACTTTGCAAAGTCCTGAGCCACCTTCGTTTTCGGCTACGAAGCGTCCGGCATAAGCCATCGGAAGTTTGGCTACTTTATAATCCAGCCCTTTAGCTTTAGCCGATTCTTCGGTTTCGCCTACGCCCGAAACCTCGGGATTGGTATAAACCACACCCGGAATCGCATTGTAACGCATGCGGTCGGCACGTCCTGTAAGATTGTTTACCACTACTTCGCCTTCGCGACTGGCTGTGTGTGCCAATAACGAAAAACCGGTAACATCGCCTGCTGCAAATACATTAGGCACATTGGTACGCATTTTTTCGTCGGTTTTAATTCCTCCTTTGAATAATTCAACATTCAGATTTTCGAGTCCGAAACCTTTGGTAACCGGACGACGGCCCACACTTACCAAAATCTTTTCACCTTCAATCACCTGTATTTGTCCGTCTTTTTCGAAATGCACTTTATTGCCTTCAATTTTCACTACCTTAGCGTTCAGATTGAAGTTGATGCCACGTTTCGCATAGTTATCGCGAAGCATAGCCGAAATTTCGAAATCGTTTTGTCCCAAAATTTCCGGAAGCATTTCGATAACCGTTACCGATGTGCCAAGGCTGTTGTAAAAACTTGCAAACTCCATTCCGATAACACCACCACCAATAATCACCAATGATTTTGGTTGTTCTTTCAAATCCAGAATTTCACGGTTAGTCAATATAATGTCGCCTGCTTCAGCCAATCCGGGAATAGGCGGAACAAATGCCTCAGAACCTGTACAAATCAACAGATTTGCGCCTAAATAGCTTTCGCCACCACAGCTTACCTCCACGCCTTTCGGACTACGTCCCTGAATCATGGCATCGCCTTTAACAACTGTTACGTGATGCATTTTCATTTTTGCTTCCACTCCTGCAACAAGTTTTTTTACTACTTTATTTTTGCGTGCCATGATTTTAGCAAAATCAAAACGAATATTTTCGCCATACACTCCGTATTTATCACCGTGTAAAGCGTTTTCATACGTTTTTGCCGAGTAAAGCAAGGTTTTGGTAGGAATACAACCTTCGTTCAGGCATACGCCACCCATACTTTTTTTCTCGAACAACAACACTTTCAGTCCTTTATGCCCTGCACGTTCTGCAGCTACATATCCGGCCGGACCACCACCGATAATTATTAAATCAAACATAATATCTGCCCCCTAACCCCCTAAAGGGGGAATTTTAGTTAGTATTATTTATTTAAATCAACTTACAAAATTAAAATAACAATTCAATAAACCCTCTAAGTAATGTCTTTAAGCCCCTTTATGTGTTTGGGGCTATTCTCCCTCTTATTCCCCCTTTAGGCATCTATAAATCTACCTCCAGCGTTTCAATCTCAATAGCAATTTGTTTCAAGAAGCGTGTAGCTTCACCACCATCCAATGCACGGTGATCGTAAGTCAAACTCAATCCGATGTAAGGCACAAAACCATAAACGCCATCACCCAAATCTTTCGGACGGGGAACAATGGTATTTA
>CAYNGF010000187.1:0-5348 GCA_964396515.1 uncultured Paludibacter sp. | reverse complement strand
CATTGGTGGAAATGTAACCGCCATTGCCAAGGGTATTGCCTTGAATGGTAAGCTTGTAGTTCTCTGTTGATAAATCGCCTTGTTGTAATGTTAAGTTGTTTTCAACTAACATATTACCGGTTAAAATTGCACCCGCACTGTTATCAACGGTTACATTGTAAGCTCTTCCATTCAATAAGGTAGCACCGCTTGAATTCTGTTGTGTTGTTCCTCCAAAAATCAAGGTAGGTGTATTGGTCGTAGCATCCAATACTCCGGACTCCGATGAAAGTCCATTTAATAATCTTAATGAACCTGAAAGAACTACATTCTGTGGATTTTTTACATTCAAGTTATAAACTTTTTCCTCGTATAATACATTTGATGGAAGGTATTGCGGAGCGGAAGTTCCTGCAAATTCTAAAGTAGAATTTGTTGCTGAAGCATCTATTTGTGCGCCGTTAGTTAAATTCAGTGCACCATTTATTGTTAACTTTTTACCATTGGTAACTGCTCTGTAGGTAGATTGTGCATTGTTTAATGACCCAATGATTCTGTCCTGGTCGAGTAAAGCATGATTCATCGGATAAGGATCAAAGGTGATGTCAGCACCCGAAGCTGGTACATATCCGGCAGTCCAGTTATTACCGTTAGCCCAATCGGTACTAATATTTCCTTTCCACATATTCGGACCGTCAAATTCCCATGCTCCCATAGCAGGATAGGGCGAACGCGTGTTGTTCCCAAAATCAACAGTAATTCCTGTACCTGTTACGCCAATTGGTTTTGTAAAACTCAGTTTGTAATCAACGGCATTGGTACCTCCTGCATTTGTGAAATACGGATTGGTGGAGATACTGTACGTATCATAACTCGAAATAATTGGCAATGAAGCTACGTCTGCAGAAGCATAATACCCTAATACGCCACCGTTCCCCGCAGTATAATAATTGTTGTTTGATAATGTAAGCGAACCGGGACTGCCATAATTAAAATAAGCAGCATAATGCTTGCCTGTAGCGCCATTGTTTGAGCGGAAATTGCTGAAAATATTATTTCTGTAATTACGCGTGTTGCTGTTTGCATTACTGAAAAAGGCAGCACTCATCATGTTACCAGTAGTGGGTGAGCCACCGATATAAACTGTATTGAAATATAAATTGCAGGATTGCGATGCAGTACCTGTTTCAAATATTCCGTAAAACTGTGCTGCAGCATTATCCCCAATACTTATGATATTATTCGAATAAGTTGTAACTCCACTCTGTGCCCTGATACCTGTAACAGTTGCTCCCGAAGCATTACTAGCCGAAAGTGTGTGGATAAAATTACGGCTTACAACGTTTGCTCCTGTATTTCCGGTGAAATAAATACCATAAATATTTCCCTGAAAGTTTGAAAATGTATTGGTCAAACTATGAATGGTGTTTCCGGTAACGGTATTGACAGCACTTGTCCCCGATAGAACAATGCCTCCTACTGAAGCATTATGATTCGCCGAAGTATTGGCATTAGCAATGGTTAAATTTCTAATAGTATTATTCGTAATTGTTGCCGTTCCGGCTGTTGAAGTGATACCATTGATTACACCTGCTGTTCCATTTGTTGCATTAGTCGTTCCATTTGTCAAGTTTGCTATGGTATTATTATTTATAAGAACTGAACCGGTACTATTGTTGCGCATACCATACATGAGTTGTGGATTTGAACCACTTGTAGAAGTTGACTGAATGCTATTCGAAGTAGTAGTGCTTCCAATTATGTTGTTTTGAATATTTATTGCTCCATTTCCGGAAATCGTACCGTAAAAATTAACTGAATTTGAAGAGTTGCTACAACTAATTGTAATAGAACCGGCAATATTGTTTTCAAAATTCAGAGTTCCTGTACCCCATGCTAATAGCGAATAAGCATAAACTTCGGAGTTTGACCCGAATTGTATTTGAATAGCTCCGTTGCCGGTGGAAGACCCGATAGTGTTCCCCGTAACTGTTCCTACATTCGCATTACCTCTTTCTACCATTATTCCAACCCAATAAGTTGCTGTTGAACCGGTACTTGTCCAGTTCATGTTAGTAATGGTATTTCCATGCACATTACTCGCCACCTCGGTGCCGGGATTTACATAGATACCATAAAACGAATTACTATAGGAAGAATTAACACTCATTAGTCCATTACATAGTGGAGCATTACCTCCTATGAAATTGTTTGAAACTGTGAAATTTACCCCGGAAGTATTTGAAATATATACATTAGTGAATTTTGCATTCGATGTGGGTGTAAATTCATTTGTTTCATAGAAACTATTATTCGTTACAGTACAATCAGTGGTATAATTACCAAAGTAAATATTCCAAGAGTCTCCTCCTCTATGATAAAGATTATAAAAATTATTGTTACTTATGGTGAGGTTTTTATTGGCAACAGATTTAGAACTTCCTACTGAATAAACACCTAAAATATGACGTTTTGAATCTGAAATTCCAGTTATATTATTGCTAGCAATTGTATTATTGATATTGCCCGTAACCGAACCTCCGGCAAAAGTTACTATACCTTGCGTTCCACTTGATAGTGAGGCTCCTTGTAAAGTACAATATTTAATGGTATTGTACGAGGCATCGTTGTAAAAACGGATGGTCGCCGCTGTTGTAAAAGCCTGAAGATTGGCTATGATCAAATCCTTGTTAGCACCTGTACTGTTCACTCTTCCATCAATGGAAACATTATCAGCTCCATTGAAGTCGATCAAGGGAGATGTTAACGTTCCGGTAATGCTTAATCCGGAAACAGTAGGAAAAATTACAATGGAACTATAATTCGCACTCCCGGTACCCGAAGCATTCAAAACAGCAGAGGCTGTTTCGTCAGTATTATCGGTTACTCTAATTTCGATAGCACCGGTATGTATTCCACTGTTCACAGCATCAAAGGCAGCCTTCAAAGTTTGATGCCTTATTTGTAATACACCTCCTATCCATACTTCGATGGGTAACGTAAGTTCAAAAGCACCCATGATAGGCATCAGAGTCCTTGCTTTACCATCGTAATCGAAAGCAATTCCTGTACCGCTATGGGCAGTTAAGGTTGAATTAGTAGGGACAAAATGATGTACATCGGCACCCGGACCATAGAAATTAGGGTTTACATTTTTACTGTTTCCATCCTGGCCGGTGGCAATTTGCCAATCGGTGAGATTTGTTTTATCAGAGCCGAGATATCCTAATGCACCACCGGTTCCGGTTACATAGTAATCATTGTAATTACATGTAAGCGAGGCATTGGATGTCAAGGAGATAGTATAGTGCAAACTTGCTCCGGAAGTGGTTGAACGAGCATTATAAAAAATATTGTTCCGATAATCGCGTGTATTGTTAGCCGCAGCACTGAATAAACAGTACGATTTGTTAGTAGAACCTGACGCCAAGCTGCCTGAAATATAAACTGTATTGAAATACACTTTGCATGTTTCCGAAACATTTCCTGCATCATATATTCCGTAAATGGTGGTTTTGGTATCACCTCCCAAATTTATTACATTGTTGTAGTAGGTGCTGATGTTTCTTTGATGCAATATCCCGTAAAAAGTAGCGGATGTTGTTGACGTATGGACGCTAAAACTATGGATGTAATTGTTGAAAATATTTGACGTGGCAGAAGTAGAGAGATGTCCATCAAAAATTCCGGCAATGTAACCGGTATAAGCGGTATTCAAGTTGGCTAAGTTGAATATGGTATTTCCGGAAATAGTATTTGCAACAGTTGAGTCATATACAATCACCCCAATCACTGAGGCTAAATCCAAATTGTTGGCCGTGAGATTTTTAATTACGTTGTTTATAATGGTATTGGTACCATTAACGGCAACTATTCCCCTCGTGTAAGCTTTATTGACTGTTGCAGTATTGGTAGAATTGTTGGTTAAATTTGAAATAGTATTGCCTGAAATAATATTTGTTCCTTGGCTTTCACAAAAAATTGCTCTTACCGATTGGGAAGCAACGGTAGATGCACCGGTGGCTTGAATACTGTTTAAGGTATTATTACTGCCGATAATATTGGAACTTATATTCACATATCCGCCTACTGGCGCTTTGTGTATAGCTGTAATGTTACTGGCAGAGTCTGTGCGTGAATTTGCAGCTGTAATTGAACCAATGATGTTATTTTTACAATTTACAGTTCCGGTACCGGTAATATCAATTCCGTACAAGGTCATGGTAGAACCACCTGTAACAGTGATAGAACCATTTCCGGTTTCTGCACCTATCACATTTCCCTGCAACGTTCCTATATCGACATTTCCACCTTCAATGCTGATAGCTTTCCATGTAGCATCTCCCGCATTGCTCCAATTGATGTTTTGAATAGTATTGTTGTTTACTCTTGACGCTACCGATGTTCCGACATTAAGAGATATGCCAATGAAAACATTATTTCTAGTGTTAGTTTTTGTCAATACTCCTCCGCCGCATAAAGGTGCTTTTCCTCCGATATAATTTCCACTGATTTCATAATTGGTTCCATCGTTTATTTTAATGGCACCGTAATCTAAAGTGTTTTGAAATGAACTAAAATTTGTTTCTTCATAAAAGCTGTTGCCTGTTATTGTCCAAGCGTTATTGTTTTGAAAAAGCTTAATACCATACGAACTATACCCTACATTAAAATAATTAAATATATTATTATTTCTAATGACATTATCACTGTTTTCTTTTCCTAATGTACCATCTGAAGCAATTCCGTTTGTACAACGATTAGCATTATCAACTGAGCTTATGTCGTTGTATTCAATGATATTATTGTCATTTCCGGTCGATTGATTGGTCGTTGAAAAATGAATTACACCGAAAAACGGGTTTTCGAAATAACCTTTTAACTTACAATATTTTATAATATTATTGGTCGCATCATTGATAAAGCGTATTGCGGATGACCCGATGCTGTATGAGTTTGCGATTGTCAAATCCTTTACAGTACCAGTTGCATTCACTCGCCCGTCTATGGTAACATTGTCTGCTCCGTTTAAATCAATTATCGGAGCATTTAATAAATTACCGGTTATACTAAAATTGCTGTTTATAGGATAAATAAGAATGGAAGTATAATTAGCTCCTCCCGTTCCGCTGGCATTAAGCACTGCAGAAGCAGTTTCAGTAGTGCTGCTGACAATTTGCAACTCAATATCGCCGGTAATTGTTCCGGCGTTAATGGCATCGAAAGCTTCCTTAAGGGTTATGTAATCAGCACCGGAAGTTTCACTTCCTACCGTTTTAATTGTTTGAGCACTTGCACTCCAAGTTACTGCTAACAGTAATACTACTGATGCAAACAAATTTCTTGTTCGAATATTTGTAATTTGTTTC
>CAYNGF010000186.1:0-5396 GCA_964396515.1 uncultured Paludibacter sp. | reverse complement strand
GATAGAAAACCATTGGTTTTAAGGGGTGCACGACAGGTTGGAAAAACTACCTTGGTAAACGAATTTTCAAAAGATTTTGATGTATTTCTGAAGCTGAATTTGGATAAAGAGGATGAACGTGCTTTGTTTGATAATTACAGAGAGATTAACTCGCTCATTTCGGCTATTTATGTATTGAATGGAAAGTTGAAGCGCGATGCTCCAACACTTTTGTTTATCGATGAGATTCAAAATTCGCCCCGGGCTGTGGCTATGTTACGCTATTTTTACGAGGAAGCTAATTGGCTGTATGTTATTGCTGCAGGGTCGTTGCTCGAAAGTTTGATAAACCGAACCATTTCGTTTCCGGTTGGACGGGTAGAATACTTAGCTGTTCATCCCTGTTCGTTTACCGAGTTTTTGAATGGAATTGGTGAAAATTTCGACCAAAACTTGGTTGAAACGCTACAAGCTGAAGCTGTACATAGTCGCCTTATGCAGCATTTTAAAAACTTTGCTGTGGTTGGAGGTATGCCGGCTGTGATTATGAAATATGCACAAAAACGTGATATTTTAGCCTGCAACAAACTGTACGACAGTTTATTGACATCATATAGCGATGATGTTGAAAAATATGCCCACACCGATACGTTGATACAAATTGTACGATTTATAATTGCACAAGGTTGGCGATATGCAGGTGCTACCATTTCATTTGAGCGCTTTGGGGATAGCAATTACCGTTCGCGCGAAGTGGGCGAAGCATTTCGTCTGTTAGAAAAAACCATGTTGCTCGAATTGGTGTATCCTACTACGTCGGTGCAGCTACCATTATTATCAGCCCGCAGCCGAAAACCTAAACTGATATGGCTTGATGGCGGTATTGTGAATTATGTAGCCGGTGTGCGTAAAGAATTGTTTTCGGCTATCGACATATTAGATGTATGGCGAGGTATGTTTGCCGAACAAATTGTAGCCCAAGAGCTAATAGCCCTTGAAACAAGCGTAACCCGAAACAGGCAATATTGGGTTCGCGAAAAAACTACTTCGTCGGCAGAAGTGGATTTTGTAATTAATTTTGATGGAAAAGCTATCCCTATTGAAGTGAAAAGCGGAAAAAATTCAAAACTTAAATCACTTCATTTGTTTATGAACTATGCTCCTCATGATGTGGCAGTGAGGGTATGGTCGCAACCATTTTCGGTGGACGTAGTGCGTACGCAAGCAGGTAAAGAATTTCGGTTGATAAATGTACCATTTTATTATGTATGTGTGTTAGATAAAGTTTTGAACAAAGTGCTAAATAACAATTAAATGTCCATTATCCACATCACCTTAGTAGGCGGACAAACAACACCTGTATATCAGGGTATTATAGCGGCTAACCCCGATAGGGTTATTTTGATACATTCTCAGCAAACCGAAGCGGAAGCAAAGCGTATCGCTGCAGAAATTGAGGTACGATGCGAATTGCATCTGTTCGACCCTGTGGATTTGCAAAAAATAAATGAAGCATTAGTTAAGCTGAAAGATAGTTTTAGGGAGACAGACAACATAACCGTAAATCTGAGTAGTGGTACAAAGCCTTGGTCGTTGATGTTTTATGGGATGTTTTCGGGTGAAGCCAATGCCACTGTTTTTGTTATTGACCAAAACAACCTGATGTGGGATTTGAAAACGCACCGGCAAACGGAAGTAGTTTTTGATATGGATGTACAATTCCGATTATTAGGCAATGCGTTAAGTCAATTTCGAACGTCAGATTATTTTACAGAAACTGATAGGGCTATCATCTCAGATATCAGAGAATTACGGGCGTTTAACTTTCAGGATTTTAATCAGATGACCGATTTTCTGAATAAGTATCCGCACGAAACGAGTGCCACAGGGAAATGCAATTCGATATTAAAGTGGAATAAAGACAAAAAACAATTTGAATGTAGCATGCGAAACAGACAAGGACGAGAATTGTATAAAGAACTGCATTCGGAACATGTGCGTGATTTAATGCTTAACACCGGTTGGTTTGAGTTGGAAGTTACTTTGATGTTAGCACGCTGGAACAAAACCAGACAATTGCGAATGAACTGTATTTTCCCGACTAAAAGTGGCAGCCCAAAAAACGAAATAGATATTATTTTAAATTCGGGAAACAAACTCTTGTTTGTGGAATGCAAAACGCAGATAAAAAACGAAACCGACATCGACAAGTTTGCGGCTGCAGTTCGCGTGTATGGAGGTTTAGGAAGTAAAGCCCTTTTTGTAACCGATGCACCTATTTCAGCCAAAGCGCAGGAAAAGTGTGCCGATCACGGGATTATGACATTTAGTTTGCAAAACAATGTAGCAAATCTTCCGGTTGAAAAATTTCTGTTTCTAATGCTTGATAGCGAATTGTTTAACGTTAATGCAAAATAAAAAACTATGCCCAACATTTTAGTAAGCACTTTTGGGAATACCTGGGCAATAGCAGCCGAATTGGTAGCGATAGGGAATTACAAGAAAATGAATCTATTGTCGAAAAACAAAAGCTTGAAAACCTTTTACGATAAGCATACCGAACTCGACAGAATTCATGAAATCTGGTTGATTTGCACGCATGATAAAAAAACAAATGAAGCGCTTAATGATTTTAATACGTGGTTGTGTTATTTTCAAGACTTGCCATTACCCCTTGTACGTTTACTTGGGTTGGAAAAACTTGAAGATTTGACTACGGAACTCGAGTGTCGTCAGATGAGTGATTTTATTTATCGAACCGTACTGAAAGCCAGAGACGATGTGCGCGATGGACAACTGATACTATCGCTGGCCGGAGGTAGAAAAACCATGAGCAGTGATATGCAACGGGCAGCCGACCTTTTTGGTTGCAATGCATTGATTCACGTTGCCAACAATAATTTTCCCGTTCGTAGTCCGGATAACTTTAAAGCGGAGTTAGCCGAAGATGTTGCCAATGAATTGTTTATAGTTGAGGTTCAAAAAAACACCAAGTATAACTTTGTTGTGGATATTGAGCCACGTATTACATCGGATGATTATCCTATTGAATACAGTCGGTCCAATAAACCAAGTTTAAAATTATACGACAAAATTAATGAGCGACTTTCGAATGCAGAGTCACTGCACTACAATGCCTATCGGTTTCGCACTGGGCAAAGTAACCAAACTATTTTCCACGGATTACAACAGTTACCTCCCGTAACGTTGCTAAAACTGGAAAACGAACGTCCCGATTACGAATGGATAAAACAGCTACCCAAAACAGATTTACACTGTCACTTCGGCGGCATACTCGATGTAAATGGATTAATAACCGTAGCAAAAGCCAACAGCGAACGTATTGCATTTTTTGAAAAACGTTATCCGAACTTTGCGGAATGGGTTCGAAAAATCAATACAATGGTGTCCCTTAAGCTTGACAACCGGTTACGGGAATATATTACTGATAAAAATACATTACGTAATCTTTTCCCTGAAATTCCCAAGCCTATCCCCGTAGCAGCATTTATTTCAGCTTTCGAAAACTATTCCTCCTATCTTGACCGATTAATTTTCCACGAATATTTGAATGAAAAAAAATTTCGGAACATTGCTATAACAACTTATGAAAAGTTAGGCGATTTACAAGGAAGTGCTTTATTGCAGTCCGAAGCATCGATTAAAGCTGCTTGCCAATATTTACTCCGTTATTGTACAGACCATCATATAAAATACCTCGAACTGCGTTGTTCACCCTGTAATTACACACAAGGCGGGCTGACTGAGAAAGAAGTTGTTGAACTAATGTATAAGCAATTATACCTACAACCGGAATGCGATATACGATTAATAATAATCGGCTCACGTCACGGCGATATGGAAATTTTCCGACGACATGTAGCCTTAACGCAACAGCTTATACGCGAAGAAAAATATCGCCATTTTATTGTAGGATTTGATGTGGCAGGAATTGAAGCATCGGCAAAGCCATCAAAATTAAGAAAGTTATTATTACCCTTACTGAAAGAATGCTTACACCACACAATTCACGCAGGAGAAAATCAGCCGGTTGAAAACATTTGGGAAGCTGTGTACGAACTGAACACCGACCGTGTAGGACATGGACTTTCGCTAATGCAAAACCCAGAATTATTACAGCGATTCAGAGACCGAAACATAGTTATCGAACTTTGTCCGTCGAGTAATTTTCAAATATGCGATTTCAATAATACCGATAAACCCTATCCATTGCGGAATTACCTGAAAGAAGGCCTTAAAGTGACACTTAATACCGACAATCCCGGCATTTCACGAACTTCCATAACGAAGGAATATTTTTTTATGACACAATATGCTGCACTCACCAAACTAGAAGTAATACAACTTTTGCGTAACAGTTTACAGGGTGTTTTTTTACCCAAAAACGAAAAAAAACAATTGATCGTAAGAATCGAAGAAGAATTGTATCATATCATATCAAACGAAAATAAATGATCCGAAAAGTTGCCTGTATCAACCGAAAAAATTTAGACAAAATCTATCAGGAAAAACGCCTGATAATGAAAACTTCGTTAACATTTGTCATTGAGCATTTTGATAAAATTGAATTTATCGAAAAACAGAAGGTAGAAACAAACGAAAACTATAAACAAATAATTCCGTACACGATAATCCAAAACACCGAAATGCAATTTGCTCTTTATAAACGCAAAGGAAATGAGCAACGCTTGCACGGTTTGTGGTCGGCAGGTTTTGGCGGACACATCGAAGATTTTGAAAAGGACATGTCCGAAAACTTTGAACAATTATTATTGAACTCGGCAATCAGAGAACTAAAAGAAGAATTTTCGGCAGATGCTGAATACGCTTTACATTTCGAAGGAGTTATCAACGAAGAACTAACAAAAGTTGGACGAACGCACATAGGATTAGTTTTTTCAATATGTGTTGACAAACATTTGTTTAAGACTTCGGATGAAATTGAAAAAATTGAATGGGTTGATAAAGACAACTTGAACTTATATAAAAAAGAACTTTGGAGCGAAATGGCTTTTGAACTACTACTCGAAAAATAACACACATTATGGCACGGAAAATTTTTTTATCATTTTTAGGAACGCAAAATTATGTTGAAACCATTTACCAGTTTGACGACGGCACCATAGCGCCTCCTACACGATTTATTCAAGAAGCCATCTTGTCGAAAATAGCGCTCAGTTGGTCAGATACAGATGTGATATACATTTTTTGCACAGCAGCTGCCTCCAAAATCAATTGGGAAAATAACGGACATGAAAAGATTAGAGAAGAAATTGAAAAAATCGGACTTCACGACCGATTACAACAGTTGAATTTAAAAGCGAAGATCGAAAAAATTTTAATTAAAGAAGGATTTTCCAATGCCGAAATTTGGGAATTGTTTCAAACCGTGTACA
>CAYNGF010000185.1:0-5415 GCA_964396515.1 uncultured Paludibacter sp. | reverse complement strand
TGTTTGTGGCGTTCAAATCCTGATAGCGTGCAACGAAATATACTCCATAATTGTTTGCAACAGCAATCATCATTATCGGTATCAGAATTCCAATCAAGCTTAAATCCCACTTAAAAACAGACAATACACCAAGGCAAAATAATGTGGAAAATACAACAACCGATAGTGGCAAATAAACGCCACGAAGTTCTTTAAATGACAGCCACAAAATGATAAACATAATTACAATTCCCAATGGAAGTAGAATGAATAAATCGCGGCTGATACGGCGGTTGGCATCGTCGCGAAGAAATGCTTGTCCGGTAATATTTACCTCTTCGCTGCCGGGATAGGCTTCCAGAATTTTATTGATAGTATTCAATAAGGTTTTGTCATCTAAGGTTTTATCAGATTTTAGCATTATCAGTGTATGCCTGAAATCTTCAGACACAACAAGCTTGTATGCCAAATTATTGAGCATTAATTCTTTACGTAACTTCTCTAAACCCTGAGAGTTTTTTGGTATTTCAGGAATAGCAGGATTAATAATCATGGAACCATCTACTGAAAGAATATTTTTCGTACGCGCCAGAGAAAACACAGAGGAAATACCTTCCTTTCTTTCGAATGCATTACTTAAATCTTCAACTCGCTGCAGTGTTTTCTGATTTATGACATCATCGGAGCTTAGTATTATTATAAGCGGATCTTCATTTCCAAATATTGAAGTAATTTTATTTTGGCTGAGTTTACTTTTCATGTTGGATGGAAAGTACGATTCAAAATCAGCATTTATGTTTATTCTGAAAATCGGAATTATTGAGAGTGCAGCAAGTAAAAGCGTAATTATTATTATCCACCATCGGTAGCGCACTACAAACATCGTAGTTTTTATTTGTTTTTTGTGCAATTTTTTTTTCAGCATCATATAATAAATTAGGTTCTTTAAACGTCTTAATTTTTTCAAAAAAATATCAGAAACTAACTTTCAATTGTACAAATGCACCGCTCAAAACGTCCGATGTATAAGTAAAAAGCGATTTATTTTTTCCATTCATATACACTCCGCCAAAAGTTGTACTGACAGCATCTCCTATTTTCCATACAAGTTTTGGACGTATCATAAGGTCGGAGGACGTTAAATTGTAATAAGCAGAAAGTTCTGCTTCAAAAACATCATACCCGAATGATTTTATCAGACTGAACGAAAAAGCGTGATTTGACTTTTTTTGCTGCTGAAATATCAGTCGGTTCATGTAATTATTTTCGTATTCAACCATAAGTGATGCATACTGCATTTGCGCAATAGGATCAGGACAAGAAGGCGTACTGGGTATTACAAGAGCTTTAAAGTCAGGAATAAACTTACCGATATACTGCCCAATAATAGTGGCTCCTGCAATTTGAGTCTCGGCTGCTAATACATAACTAATATCAGGAGCAGGAATATACATTTTATGTTCATAGTTTTTAGTTTTGTTGTAAGCTGCTTCAGTTCTGAAAATGAAATTTCCTGCAGGTATGGCAGCATCAAGTCCTAAAGTAGATTTCCTGTAGGGAGTTGGTGTGTTCGTTAATTGAAGTTGCCCCCCCGACCAGTCCATAGTTTCGACATTATAACCATGAAAGGGATCAAAACCGTTAAAATAAGATAATGACCAGCCTGCCACCGGAAGTTCAAAATTCAACCGGGCAGCAAAAGTTCCGTTCTTAAGTTTTAGTTCCGGAATCATAGTGCTTTTAAAACGCACATTATCACCCAATTCAAATAAGTCGAATCTGTAATTTGATGGCGTATAAAATGGTATGGTAATGCATTCAAGGTCGATGTTTGAAGTGAATTTGTACTTAAGTCGTAAGAGCAAATTCGATTCTTTTTGGTCATCAGGTTCTGCACTCAGAAAAAAATAATCATTGGGACTAATGTTGTTTGTGGGATTAAATCCATCTGTTCTTCCCCAGTTTACTATCTGATACCCGAATAAGACATCAATTTTTTTCGAACTGATGCCGGCAAAAAGTTCTTTAGGTTGCAATATCAGTTTTTCTTCATCGAAAAACCTACCTTTTCGAAGTCTAATGTCTGATTTAAAGTGGGCTTTACCATAATTCAAACTATTTTGCAATGAGATTTCTGAAAAAACATATGAAAAATCGTGTACAATGCCATTCCCAAAAACCGAACCGCGCACATAACCATTTAATTTAAGGGGTGTGTAATTGCTGTCGTTTAAAGTTTCATTGTCGTCCGATGCTATAAATTGTTGAGCACTCAGGCTGAAAACAATTAGCATTGAAGTTAAAAGAAGGATAGTTTTTTTCATTGCGATCAAAATTTTATTCTTTTTGATGCAATGTTAAATTTAAAGTTGGAAAGAAATGTCTATTTTTTAAAAGTAGGACAAGTTTTATTGGTGCAAATTTTAAAAACTGAACTAAAAACAGAAGGTAATTTTAAACTTTATTTTGCAACATTTTACTCCTATACTCAAAGGGTGTGTGACCTGTAAATTTCTTAAAAACAGCATAATAAGATGATTTGCTGGCAAAACCGCATTCAAAACCTACTGCTTCCACCGAGTATCTGTTTTTGGGATCGGCAAGCATTCTTTTTACAGCTTCTACGCGATAGGTGTTTACAAAACGAAAAAAGTTGTTCCCCGTTTCAGTATTCAAAGCTTCGGTTATCTGATGTTTGGGAATTTTTATCGCTGCCGAAAGCATATCCATATTTAATTCAGGATTGAGATATGCATGTTTTTGTTCAATATATGTGGTTACCTTTCTACAAATTTCTAAACGTTTTTCTGCAGTCATTTGCGAATTTTTATAATGCTCTTCTATATTTTTTTGCTGAAAATCAGGTTTTAGTTGTTGCTGACGCAACCCATAAAAACTTAGTACGTAAATTATAAAAAGAAGTACTGAGTAGTTATAAATATGCGGAGTAAGCGGATTTAAACTGGTGCCATAAACAAAAACGGTGAGAATAAAAGCTAAAATACAATATACTACGTAAAAAATGGATACACCTAACAACCATCCGAGTTTTTCATTTTTCTCGATGTTCGATATTTCGTTATGCAGACTTATACGGTGTTTATGAACCAATATCAAGCTAAGTGGATTATAGACCGACCATGAAATAATGGTGGCTGTACCAAAAATAATGCGGTAAATAAAGTTTCCTTCGTTATTAAAGTACGACAGCAATGAAAGAGGTTCCTTAAGAATGTAAGCTGTAACTTCGAATATAATAAAGGGCAATAAATGTAGAAGTTGTATTAAACGAAGCCTGAAACCTGCTTTTGTAAGCGATTTTACGTACAAATAAAGTGCAGGATTAAACAGCAGAAATGAACTTGAAAGTAGTGGCTGACCGTAAATTTCATAATCGAGCCCACAAGTGAGAAATTCAAAACCAAGTAAAAAAAGCCATCCTGAAAGAATTTTATCGGAAACCGAACTTTCTTTCTTAGTAAACATTAGAATAGCTGCAAACAATCCCTGCGAAAATCCTATCCAGGCAATTGTATTCATGCTTATTAATTTTAATTATATCGGTTTTTTAACGTTAGTTTCAGGCAGTTTTCGTTCTTCTGCATTTTCGTTTTTTTCATCAGTATTATCGTTCTCTGCAGGAAGTTTGTTTTGATTTATTGATGATAAAAATGCATCTATACTTCTCTCCCTTTTAGGATATGTTTTTAAAACATCTTCAGGCGATAGGGGTCGCTGCTCTTCAACCCAGAAGAAATTTTTAAGAAACAAATCGGGGCCGGACAGCTGATCGATTGGGTACAATACTCCTGATGATGCTGCAGTAAGTACAATCCGTTCCACTTTCTTTTCTTTGAAATGAATCATAATATAACTGCTTTCAGTTTTGTTAATTCCAATAAAGGTTGAGTCTTTGTCGTCGCGCGGAAAATAAATAGTTTCCGCATTCCCGCTTACAAATACTCGTTTCAGGTTTCCACTGTCAACATAAGCTATCATATCCTTACCTGAAATCTGATTAAAATAGCTTGTGTCTTCGCGTTGAATAACCATTGCATTGTTTTCCACTATTATACTGTCCACAGATTGATTCCCGGTAAAAACTTTCACATAATCGCCCGAAAGTTGGTTTTTCTCACTCCACAATACCGGTCCGCCGTACATGTGCATAATAGTATCGCGGGTGGAGTATAAGATTGAATCACTGATTCCCTGCACATCGGCTCTGTAAAATCTTACATTGTGTTTGCCGCGCGATACATCAAAAACCGAGTCTTTAGAAGTAAACAAAGTGTCTGCATGTACGTACATGGTATCTTTGCCTGACCAGTCGATTAGCATAGCCGAGTCAGCTGCAATTCCGCGTTTATTAATTTCATTATAATAAATATAATTTCCGGTGAGAGTGTTTTTCTTTACTGTATCATTCAATATTACCCGCGAGAAGATTTCACCGATTTTTTGTTTTTTATCGTAGAATACAGTATCACCCGTAATTGTTTGTCCATCTTTTTGAGTTATCAAGGATCGGTCCAGCAACATCATTTGTTCGCTAGCTGTATTGTACCATCCATTACGTGTATCGATATTGGTTTCTTTATCGTAAATTATATGGGAGGGTGCAATAATATTTGCCACATTTGTTTTTGTGTTGTAACGGAGCGAATCTGCCGTGAGCGTGAAGTTGTCGTTCACAAGGTTTACCGAAGTTTTAAAAAGTGCCTCGTTGCTTGAGGTTGAATACCTGCCCCAAACCGAAGTAAGCGTGTTTTCTTTATCTACAATCTTACCACCGGTAAAATAATAAACAAAGTTGGTAATGCGATCGTAGTTCAGGCTATCTGTAGTCAGTGTCGTTGCGCGGTTTTCCATTCGAACATTCCTACGTAATCGTGCAAGTTTCTGATTACCATCATAATAAAGAACATCGCTGTAAATAAAAAGTGTATCTCCCTGCACTATGCGTACATTGCTGAATGCGTCAAAGGAGTTCGCTTTTTCGTAGAAATATGCGCTGTCGCAATATAACAAAGCATTATCGTGCCGGAATCTTACGTTTCCTTTAATTACCTGTACATCCGGATTTAGCGTTTGATTAAAACTCCATAAATCGGAGTTTTCAAGATAAACAAGGGTAGCGTTTTTGTTTTGAAGCGGGTTTACAATGGGCGCGAGCGGTCCCGTACGAACCGGTCCTCCAATAAAGGCACGCCGACGGGGTGTTGTTTTCTGTGGTTCTTTTGTTTTTTGAGGAGCCTGACTTTGTAAAATTTGATTACGTAACTGCCGCGGACGAACTTGTGCTGTTGTGTCAAATATTAATATACACAACGTGAAAAGCACGAATATTAATGCCGAACTCTTCATTATCCGCCGTTCAGGGACAATTCTTTTAAGATGCTTTATCAATAACATTGATATGAAGCGGTTGTGTTT
>CAYNGF010000184.1:0-5473 GCA_964396515.1 uncultured Paludibacter sp. | reverse complement strand
TTCCGATTCCGTAGGTTTTGGCTTTAAAGAAATTCCGCTCTTCATCATGACTTTCGGCGTAGCCAACCCATTTGCGCGGGAAAGAATTCATGCCGCTGAAGTCCGTTCCGGATTGATATCCCATGGCTGACTGATTATAAGCATTATTCATGTTCCGCCACAGATACATTCCCTGCGATGCCAGATAATCTTCTTCGGAACCTCCCACAAAGTGTTCGAGTATGAATATTGCATCCGGTCTTACATCTTTTACCGCAGTGTTATATTCTTTCAGATAGTTTATGCGATTTTGATCCCATACAGATTCAGTTCCTGAGCTTTGAGTAAATCCTTTTGTCAGGTCCATCCGGTAGCCATCTACCTTGTATTCGGTAAGCCAGTACTGCAGCACCCGCTTGAAGTATTCACGTGTTCCGGAAAAACTGTGGTTAAAATCATTCAATACACTGAACTGATGCGGAGCATCTACATTCATCCAGGGATTATTGGAAGCCGGTTTATTGGTTGAGGAGTTCCAGTAGAGCAATGCAAACGGATGAAGTCCGTTGGCCTGATTGAAAACCATATCGAGTATCACAGCCATTCCGCGTTTGTGACATTCATCGATAAAGCGTTTGTACATATCCGGAGTACCGTACGCTTTATCCGGTGCAAAGTACAGGTTTGGATTGTACCCCCAGCTGTTGTTGCCATCGAATTCCTGAATAGGCATGAGTTCTACGGCTGTAATGCCGAGGGTTTTCAGGTAATCCAATTTTGCAATTGCAGCTTCCAGCGATTTTTCGGAAGTGAAATCACGAAGCAACATTTCGTAGATGACCATGTTGTCGGGATTGGTTACCGTAAAATTGGAGACTTCCCACGGATAAGCCGGCTTTTTACTTTGCAGGGTTGCAACCAGACCGGTGGTTTTGCCTTCCGGATAAGCCGGAATATTGGGATAAATAGTGCGATGTTCGTTGATCCACTTGTCGTTCCAGGGGTCGAGTACCAGTTCGGTATACGCATCAGTTACACGGATTGTGCCATCTACAAGGTACTGGAAACCATAAAGTTTTCCCGGTGTCAGTCCTGTAAGTGTAATCCACCAGTAATTTCCGTCTTTTTTGAGTTGATAATCGTTATTTTGAGACCAGTTATTCATGTCGCCAATCAGGAAAACATTGTTTTTACCGGGTGCATACATAATCAGGGTAGCCTGAGTACCATCAGCGGAATAAGTGATACCGTCTTTAAATCCGGCAGGCCGCGGTTCAGAAATAACCGGTGCAGCCACATTTACTACTATGGTATCGTATTTGGTTTCGCCGCCTGCAACAGCTTTGGCTATAAGTTGATAATCTATGGTATTTGAATAGGTAAATGAGTGAGAAAGAGTAGTTGATGCAGTAGCATTTTTTACAGGATCTCCGTTTATTCTCAATTCCAGATCGGCTGGAACGGATGATACAAATGTGATGTTGTCGGTAGTTCCCGGTGCTACAGATTTATTTGAAGCGGGATTTGTGAAAACCACATTCAATCCTGCTTGTTTAACATCGATAAAAATATCTGCATTTCCTACATCTTTACCTTCTTTTGATTTATCTGCACTTCTGAAAACAAAACATAGTTGAGATACAGTTTCTCCGGATATCAAGGCATAAAATGTAGCTATATCGGGTGAAATTGTAAACTTCCATTTGTTATTTCCAAGTGGAGTTAATTTGTATTTTGCTGCATTATCACCCCACGCTGGAGCATGCTGCCATCTTCCAAGATTTGAATTTACTCCTGTATGTGCATACACATCGCCAGTAAATCCCATCAAACCCTTATTTCCCAAAGTTGCGTCAAAAGTCACCTCCACTATGCTACCGGTTTGGGTTAATATAGCTGGGTTTGTGGTTACTAATTGTGCCCAGCTTACCAGGGAGAAAAATAACCCGAAAAGAGTAAAAAGAATAAGTTTTTTCATGATAGTTATTGTTTTGTGTTTATGATTTTTTTTAGTATAAATTGAACGTTACATTTGACAACAAATATAGTGCAATTAATTGTTTTACTAAAAGTTAGGTTTCTGAATTGTTTTTCAGAACAATTGCAAACGTTTGCAATTTCCTGTAGAATTTAAGAAAACAGATTGGTTAATTGATTTTGGTCTAAACAGTTGTGCCGGACTCGAAAATCCGGCACAACACTCAAAACCTATATCAATCATATTAATTTATTTTTTTCAACACAACGGCTTCCATCGGTTTCAGAATAATACTTCTGTTTTCGAATTTTTTACCGGTCAGCAAATCGATAAAATCGCCTTCGGGGAGTTCAAAATTACTTTTACTGTTTTCAAGATTAAAGAATACAATGATTTCATTTGCCTCATCGGAGCGTGAGTACCCAAGTTTTTTTCCTTCGTTTACCAGAAATTTGAAACTTCCGAAAGACAAAACCGGATTTTCTTTCCTGAGTTGAATAAGTTTCCTGTAAAACTCAAAATGCTTTTTGTTAAACCCTATTTTATCATACTGTTTTGCACCGGGCTGGAAATTATTCCGGTACTCCTTTTCAAATTTCAATTCGGGCCACATCAGCGGTTTACGGCAGTTGGGGTCATCGGCTCCCCACATGCCCATTTCATCGCCGTTCCAAATCTGAGGTGAACCAATTGTGGTAAACAGATGAATGAGATAAAGTCGCACCCGTTGATAGGCTTCCTTATCCGGTTTTCCCGTTTTGTAGGCAGCATTTTCTTCCGGATTTGCCTTGAATTTATAGCGGTTTTTATTGTAGAAATCGCTCAACAGTCGCGGTGCATCGTGCGAAGCTCCCACATTCATCATGGCATATTCATTCCTGCCTGGAATTCTATTCCATTGCCGCTCCAGGCTGTCTCTCAGCTGTTTTGCATCGATTGCATCGTCGGAATTATTGAAGAAACTTCTTGCGGGTTTGTACACCTGATAAAACATCACGGCATCAAACACATCACCCTGCATATAGGGAGCCGGGTCCATCAGCACATCGGGCCATTTTTGCCACCAGATTTCACCTACCAGATAGGCATCGGGGTTGATACTTTTCACAAATTGATGGTAATCGCGCCAGAAACCCATTCCAATCTGTTCTGCCACATCGAGTCGATAGCCGTCAATCCCTTTGGAAACGTCGCCATCGGGAGCCAGCCAACGTTTCGTTACGTCGAAAATATGTTTTTTAGGTCCTTCATGGATATTTCCTTCGTAGGGTAGCCCGTGAATCCGCTGGGTGGTGAGATTGACTTTTTTAAGTTCCGGAAGGTAGCCGTAACCACCCCAACCGTTGTATTTGAATTCATTTTCAGGTGTCGCCGGATTATCAAACGAACTGATTTCGTACCAATCCTTGTATTTAGAATTTTCCTGATTTTTCAAAATGTCCTGCCATGCCCAGAAATTGGTTCCGGTGTGGTTCCAGGAGTAGTCGATAATTACACGGATACCACGTTTGTGAAACTCTTTCACTAATTTTAGGAAAAGTTTATCAGCGGATGTCCATTTCCAGGTCGATGGGTCGTTGGGATCTTCAGTAGCCATCAATTTCATGTCGCCATCGGGGTCGGGACCAAAATTCACATCGATGTGATGGTAATTGCGGGCATCGTACTTATGCAGCGAAGGTGCGTCGTTCAGCGGATTGAAATAGATGGCGGTAATTCCCAGTTCCTGCAGGTAATCCAGTTTATCCATCACACCCTGTAAATCACCTCCGTATCGTCGGGACTGGATTACCGAGTTGAAGCCCTGCTTTGGGTCCAGTTCCCACGGCTGACGTTCAAACCAATTGCTGGTCCACTTTGAAACCTGCCAGCCATCAGGCGGAAAAATCTTCATATCCGGCACGGTAGTGTTTTCCGGAGTCGGATCATTAGAGGGGTCGCCATTGTTGAAACGCTCCACAAAAATCTGATACCAGATTACATTTTTCGCCCATTCGGGGGGATTTGATTTTGCAACTTGCGCAAACAAACTGGTCGATGATAAAATTGCAACCAGTAAAAGGAGGTATTTTCTCATACTTATGTGTAATAATAAAAAAGACCGACCTTGTAAAAAGTCGGTCTTTTAATTAAACGGATTTACAATTCATTATTTCTTGTACATGTAGTAGCAACCATCAATGTCGTTGAACATGACCAGATAAGTTCCGGCCTGGAACGGGATATTCGGTCCGTTGCCTACTCCGAGTCCAACAGGGAATGTGTTGTTTCCCCAGTTTGTATCCCAGCCTCCATTGGCGCGGAATTTACCTTCGGTATTATCGGTAAATGTAACTTCCTTGTACCAGGCATGATTATTGGTTGATGCCCATTCTGACATTACAATGTCTCCACCCCAGCCGTTAAATCCACCAATCATACCTATTTGATTGTATGTATTGGCAGGAGCTGTAGCAGGTGTTACAGTCATTGTATGATTGATGGAATTGAGATTAATGGTGTAATAACCACTTTCAGTAAGTTTAATATCACTTGAGCCACCATCGTTATGCACATAAACTCCACCTTTATCACCCCATTGTTCATCCCAATTGCCCAGGTCACGAATCAGTTTGAATCCTTTTCCGGCTTCGAAGTATCCTGTATATTTGAATATACCATCTCCCTGATCGTTGTAAACGTATCCGTCCACTACGCTCAACGGGAATATCGACACACCTAATCCGCCAACAGAATTGTTCCAGCCACCATCACCAAGACCGATGATGTAGTATGGTCTAACTTTCACTTCGGTAAATTTCATCATAGCAGTTACTGTGATTACCACTTTACCGGTAGAAGTAGAATTGCCATCGGAAACTGTGTAAGTAAACTCATCAGCTCCCACATAACCTGCATTGGGTGTATAGAGGATTGAGCCACCACTGAAAGATGCTTTACCGTGAGCAGGAGTGCCAACAGCAGTAATCAGCAGTTGATCGCCTTCTACATCACTGTCATTTGCCAGTACATTGTAGAACAATTCCTGATCCTTGATAGCTATTACTGTATCATTTACTACTTTAGGCGCATAATTGAATGAGGTAACCTTGAAAGGCATAGTGGAAGTGGTGTACAGGGCTCTTGTACCACCCGAAACGATGTATGCCAGTACACGTACAAAGGCATCGTGACTTCCAAGAGCCGGATTCAGCGCTTTCAGCGTATCGTTTATTACTGTATAACTGGCCACCAGATCCGAACCGGATGTACCTCCGTAGGTTGTCGGCAACAATTTGAATGCAGTAAAATCCTGAGTGTTTGACAACAATACCTTGTATTCGATATGAGCAGCGCTGTCAATCAACGTGGGACGTGAATCAATTTTCAACAAGCTGAAATTTGTAGCCAACTTATCATTCGTGATTACCAACGGATTGGTCAGAACTGTTGCTTTAAAATTAGCATCCTGCAATGCTTCCTGTTCGTAGATTGTAGGATCGGCTACAGTCTGACCTGCATAAGGATCTTCACAGG
>CAYNGF010000183.1:0-5609 GCA_964396515.1 uncultured Paludibacter sp. | reverse complement strand
TTCTTTTTCTCTTTTCAAAGCATCCGTTTTAGTTTCAAATTCTTCAAAATAAATACATTTCCAAGGCATAAAGCTTTTAGTCCAGCCTTTGTTGGCATGATGATTATGAGCGATTAATCTGCTTTCTAAATCAGATGTACATCCCACATAAGTTTTGTTATAGTTTATACTGTACAGAACGTAAACAAAAAACATAAAACTCAGTTTTAAAAAAAACGCCGGAAAACAGCCCCAATAAGTAAAGAGTTGTAGGCAAGAATCGAACCCACATCAACCTTTTACCGATATATTAGCCCCTTTGAAGTAAAAAAAAAGGAAAGCGAAAAAATCACTATCCTTTTATATTGTTGCGGAGGCTCGACTCGAACGAACGACCTTTGGGTTATGAGCCCAACGAGCTACCACTGCTCCACTCCGCGATATTGTGGGTGCAAAGATACAACAAACGTTGTAATTTTCAAAATTATTTCTTGTTTATTTTTCTTAAATTTCAATTCAAAGCATCAAAGTTATGTATCACGAGAATTTCATTGCAAAGCATACACTGCAAAACTCGCCAGCCAATGACTGCCGCCATAATTATCGTGGGTAATGTTGGGTAATGCAGAATTGATAAAATGCTCGGCTATGCTTTTCAAGATTTTTGTTTTAGCAGGTTGGCGATATAAATGAGCCGCAATACTTTTCAAGCACCAGGCACGGCTGAATGCCAACCCATCCAAATGTACAATTTGATAATCGTTGCGATCGCTCACTACAGGCAATTCAAGGACTCTGCTAAGGCTTTGACGATTGTAATATCTGTTGAACCATCGAGTGAAAGTTTTCGGTGAGTATATTCGTCGCATAAGGTCAGCTGCAAGCAGCGATGGACTGAAAAAGTCGCTGCCATCCGGTTCGAGATAAGCCGGAATTTTACGATTATCGGCATAAAAAATTTTTGCTTTTTCAACGATTTGGTTTTCGAAAGCAGTATCACTAACTGCTCTTGCCCAATCCAACGCAAACGCCAACCCGAAAGCCGTGTTGGGATGTACGCCTGTTCGGTTCGGATAAGTTTGTTTCGGCAGATAATTCTTCCAAAGTGTTACGATTTTTTGCGTAAGCGGAGTTAAGTTAGTTCGCCATTCTTTTGCTTTTGGGTGATTCCATTTTAAAAGTTCTTCGTCCAATTTTAGTAACCAAGCCCAACCATAAGTGCGTTCGTAAGTAGATGAACCTGTATATTTTGAAAAATATTCGGCTTCCTGTACAATTTTTTCTTTCCGGAATGAATTGTCGAGAAGCGCTATTATTGAGTCTCTGTTAATAATATCAGAAAAAGTTTCAAGTATTTTTACCAGTAGCCAATGTCCGTGAACGCTGCTATGCCAGTCTAAACAACCAAAAAATGTGGGATGCAACTCTGATGGTAACAGTCGATGATCGGTTTCTGCATCGGACATATGGGAGGTTTTATTCGGCCATTCCTGCTGTATGCATTTTAAAGGCATTTGAGACAGGCGGTAAGCTAAAATTTCGGATAACTGTTGTGAAAAAACTTGTTTAAAGCTAAACAGAATAATAACTGTGAAAAGAATTTTATATCTGAACATGTTTTTTTTATTTTACTTTTTTATTCAAATATAGTTTCTTTTTTAATATGTTGAAAGAATTAGATACTGATTCTTAATTATCGGAACCGAACAGTTTTTTTTATTCATTAACATTCGATTTTCTATTTTGGTTGAATTTTTTTAAGCTTTTTCGGAAGCTGTTTATCTCTTAGTTAAACAACCAATCGAGACTTTCGTCCTTGCCTGTACCGGTCAATCCTGCATTTCGTTGTTTTAAAGGGTCATGTGTAAAACCTATTACTATAAGCAAGCCTTTCGGAAGCAACAATTTATGTTTGCCTGCTTCGAAATGATAAGCATGAACATTGATGGTTGGCAACCCATCAAAACGAACCGCGTTAAACAATATCGGTTCGGCTTGTCCGTAAATATTTGCCGAGGCGTCGGTTTCGAGTTTAGGAGCTTTGGCAAAACGGCGATGATCATCGCGAAAATAACCAATCAGCAATTTAACGGGTTTATCGGTTTCAAATTCAACCGATGTTCCGTTTTCGCGCTGTGCGTTTGCACTCATAAACCATGGCGACATATTTGTAAGTTCGGGTGCAACTTCAATAATTTTTGAAGGATAATCAGTGTATAACGAATCGCCGGAACGAAATTTTACCATAGGATTATTGCTGATTAAATGCACTTTTGCGGGAACTAGAGCAGGAATAACTGTTTTCGAAACGGGTGCATTTACCTGCGTTTTAAGCATAGCAAGATTGTTCTTAAATGTTTCAAATTCTTTCTGATACAAAACATATAATTCTTCCCATGTTTTGTTTTTGCCATCCATGCCACTAATAGGGATTGCTCGTTGTGCTGTTTGCATACTATTGGCATACCAATAAGTATCTTTGGTTAAGTCAACTAATTTTTTGTAGTGAACCAAACTTTTTTCCATAAAAGGAATTGCATCATCAAGATTTTTAATGTCATTATCCCTCTGATAGTCGAGAACCAGTTTGGCTGCTTTTACCCGATAATTAAAATAATAAGCAAACTCTCTATAACAATGTATATCGTTGCGGAGTCGTTCAAATTCTTCGTTATTCTTAGTTGGTTTGCCTTTTACGGCATCAATGGCAGCCACTGCAACATCCCCATGTTTTATTGCTTGTGCTATAATATCAATCGGAAGTTCTCCTATGTGTGGTTGTTTTTTCCATTCTTTTTCCACATATTCAATAAGTTTTTCGCCTTCGGGACCACAACTTTCATAGAAACCGGGATAAATTGTATATTTATAGGGATTAATTAACTGAGTTATAAACATACCAAGCAATAAAGTCTGACGGTTACCTTCGGTTATCCCAAAGCGACGCAATAATTTTGGGGCGATTTCACCGCTTTCGTCATAAGCAAGTTGAATTTTTTGGGCATCATCTTCCGATATTCCATAAAAATCATCCAATTGACGATTCCAATATTGAATTTCCTCGTTTCTGTCACGTTCATGCTTCCAAGCGTACCGTGCCCATGCTTTGTACCACATCCAGTCCCGATCGAGTTGTTTTAAACGTTGACCATTAGGTAATTTATCGGCACTGTAAGGCCAATCCCAATAAGAGGCCTGCGGATAAAGATGCAGCGCATTTGCCCCATGCACCTCGTGCATAGCTTTCACGGCTTTCTGTATAAACCATGGTGAACTCCAACGCCAAGGTTCAAGATTAGCCAGAATATGCACATTGCTGATATGAATGCTCCCAAGTGAACTTAAATTGGTATGTATTTTCGCCCAGGGACCACGAGGCTCATAAGTTGTCAGACTTTCGCCGTTATACTTATGCATAGTGTAAAGATTCCGGTATAACGGTAAAGCTGCTTCCATCACCATTTTGGCATCGGTATCATGTGCTCGCAACAAAATTGGAGGTTCATCAGTTCTTCCAAGCGCTTTCAAACCATCTTTTACTCCGGGAATAATAGTTTCGGTAAACCATTTCGCATCGTCTTCGTAGGTGTCCATTGCCTCGCCTAAACAAACTAATAAGCCTACATTCGGATATTTTTCGATGAAGGCCGCTATACTTTTTCGTGTGTAATCGGCAAGTAGCGGAGTAATGGGGCGATTTCTGTCCTGCGTAGCAATACCATAATGCTCGGCAAATGGTTTCGAAACGATTATGTTATAAAACATTTGAATCACAAAAATTCCGCGTTTATCAGCTTCTTCAGTGAGAAAAGAAAAAATTTCTTCGTTTTTTTTGAATGTTTCATCGTCAACCTCCACTGCAAAAGGGTAGTCTTTCAGCTTAACCAGTGAAGCAAATGGGTGTCCATTCCATAAGTAAAGCGAATTCATGCGGTTTTCAACCAGCATATCGAGGTATTGAATCCATTGTTGTTTATCGTAAAACCATGGGAATACTTCCGGAGTGTAAGGATATTCGTAAACCGTACGTCCGGGTAAATAATACGGTTTTTGCAGACCAATAGCTGTACCACGCAATACCATTTCGGGCGCATCGATCATATTTTGAGGAAAATCAAGTTTTTTCCCTGCATTTAATCTGTCGATTATCTCACGACAACCATACAAGGCTCCCGAACCATCGGCTCCGCAAATTATGGTAGTATTCTTTTTTGTAGTTATGAAGAATCCTTCCTTTTTTATGCTGTCGGGAATTGATATTTTAAGTCTTCTGAGTGCCTTTATTGCTTTTGCATCCTTTTTTTCGAAAACAATTATTGTTTTCTCTTTCGAAGGTAAACTGTTGATATTGATTTTTTTTACAATATAACCATTTTCAATCAGAACCTTATGTAAACTTTCTACTCCAAATTGTACACGCTTCGATGCACCAGGCAAATGGTTAAGATAAATGTTTTCAGCCGATAAAATTAGTGTTAATCCCCAGAATATTAGGAATAAAATGTTGTACTTCAGTTTCATACTCTATTTCTATAATAAATAAATTTCAATAAATCAGACGGTTACTTAGGGATTTTGTAATGGCAATGATTTTAAAATCAGATTTTTTTTTAAATGTTCATATCAACATAATGTTTTTCAGGTTTTTTCAATCATTCAACCGAGATGCGAGAAATGTACGAATTAATACAAATAAAGTCATTTATACAAATTTGTATATCGAATAAAATGTATAATTACTATTGGTTAAATTTGGCAATAAACATAAAAAAATTATAAAATTCATTTTATGAAAATTTGTTTTTGTGTGCACGCTTTAATTTAATTTTTTTTAAGCCAAAATTTTTTTATGTGAATTGATTACAGTTTATTTTATCTAACGTCAGTTATACATAAAAAAAACATTACTCATTAAAAAATTATTTTATCATGAAAAAACTATTACTTACTTCACTATTAAGCGTTAGTTTTATATTAACGTATGCTCAGTTTAATTTTGCTACAAATACATTAATTGGTCAACAATTAGTTACAGTAGGAACACAAAGTACTTTTACTGTAAATTTTGACAATTTGACAACTGCAAATGGAGGTACAACTGTAAGAGAATGTGCAAGTTGGACTGGCACTTCAGTGCCTTATACATTAAATTTTCAAAAATGTCAAACTCAGAAAGGATTACAGGTAATGTCTTATGCAGATGCTACAACTACATCTGATACAAGATCAAATGACTTCAAATGTTATAGATATGGTACTAATGAAAATCCATGTAGAGTTTACAATATGGATTCTCTTATATCTGTAATGAGAAAATCAGCTGCGAATGGTACTGCTACGAATGGACCTTCATATCCTGCAGCGTGTTTATTTGGTATTAGCTCTGCAAACACTGCATTTGGACAGTATCCCGGAAAGTTCAAACGTGTGGAATACGGTTTTCAATTTAATTTCGAATCAAAAGCAGTTTTATCTGATTTAGTTTTTGAAATTGATACCTATGATGCAGGAACTACCGGCAAATCTGCAAGTTACGAGCTGGCAGTGTACAAAGGAACAACTATTTCGGATGCTAATCTTTTAGCTCCAAAAATTGCAGGTTTTTATGTTACTGGTTCTGGTAAAAAAAC
>CAYNGF010000182.1:0-5632 GCA_964396515.1 uncultured Paludibacter sp. | reverse complement strand
GGTGCAAAGGTAGATACTTTTTTTTATTCTACAATGGATTAATGAGAAAAAATATGCTGTAAAACATAAAATATTTTTTATTACATTGATTATCATGCAAATAAATTAATACATTTTTCGAAAAAAATGAAAAAAGGCATCGGATTCCGATGCCTTTGTAAAAAAAATTAAAGCTATTGATTTAATAAATTTGTATCTTTTGAGTAATAGTTTTTCCTTCGTTAAGTACAATATTTAGTATATATACTCCGGGAATCCACCCATTCGTATCAATATTGTTTAACTCGGAATCGATATTGGAATCAATAAGAGCTACTCCTAAGCTATTAAATATTCGAATACGTTTTGTTGAATGATAAATTCTTAGAACTTTTTGAGAAGAGCTGAAAGAATACTTTAATAATTTATCTGAATATACTTCACCAATCGTAGTTTTTAGATTATTTTCAAAAGCCCCTAAATCAGGTGCGTTACCTACATAAGGTAATCCCACATCAACGCCTTTATCGATAAGATTACTTGTAGCTGTAAGATGAAGATACTTAATTTCGGGTAAAGCTCCATTTGCCTTACGTGGATTAAGTAGTTGTGTATGATCTATGCTTTCGAAATCGGAAACGGCACATTGCATATTGTTGTTCGATTGTGTAACCGTTTTGGCTGCAAGCTGATTGGTTTTTAATGAATTCAAGCTTGCGCAATTTCTAACAATTAATGCTCCGTAAGAACTGTTCGAAAACCCAAAATCGGGATTATTTCCGTTTCCTGTACAGTTGTATAAAGTCATCGTACCATTATTATTATTTTGGTCGAAACCTTTTACTTTGTTTTTTACCGAAACACAATTGCGCAAAATTACGTTATTGGCAGTATAATTGCCACCAACTTTAAACCCGTTTCCGTTTCCGTAATTTTTTATAACATATTTACCGTTTGAATTTTTAAACTGATACAACCACACGGCGCTATCGGTTTTAAATCGTATATGATTACTCATATCATATTCTGTAGGTCCATTAAGGTAACACCAGGAACTGTCAATTTCAGCATTGCCAATTTTCTCATACATATCCCAACCATCATCGCTGTTAAGCCATGAGCGGCAGCCCAAATATTTGTTGGTACCTGTGTTTGAGTATTGTTTATCGGCAAAACCATCAGCATTTCCACCATAGTCAGGGCTTGAAGTTCCACCGGTCATATAGTCGAAGTTTTCATAGGAATCACAATTTTTTATCAGGTTGTTACTGCCGGTTTTAAGTTGTAACCCCGAATCACAGTTCCAGCGGAAGGTACAGTTTTCTATAAAATTGTAGTTTCCTGTAATAATCATTCCATTGTCGCCTGCCCCCTGAATAATCAGTCCTTTAATATGCACATAATTACCTGAAAGACTGATCCCAGGATTTGAACTATTATAAGCTTGGGTTCTGAAATCAAGAACGGGGATTTCGTCGGCGTAAGAAACAATATGCAAATAATTTGTTGCCGAACCGGATTTAGAAATGGTTTGTTTTGTGCTTAAAGAATATGTTCCTCCACGTAAAATAACCGAATCGCCGGCTGTTAATGCCTTGGCTATCGCAGTTGAAAAGGCCATTGGACTTGAAAAAGTACCGGTGCCTGAACCGGCTGGAGAAACATAATAAGTTGCTGCTCCAACAAATGGAGTAACTAAAAAGATAATTGAAAGAAACAAAATTATATTCAGATGCTTGAACATTTTATCAAAATAATTTAATTGTGCTGCAAAATTACATTGCAGAGTCTTATTTAATGTGGTTGAATTGACTGAAAATGTGTATTTTCTCATTTTAATATAGTTGATAACTGCTAATTTGTTTTTACATTTGCTGAATTAAATAAGTTAGTATAATTTTTTACTATGAAACTCAGAATACCGATTATATTATTTTTATTTATAGGATGTACTTTTTTTACTTTAATTTCGAAAGCGCAAACATTTACAAGCAGCAACCTGCCGATTGTTATTATTGATACTGATATAAATCCAACTACAGGTAACCCTTATGAAATACCCGATGAACCAAAAGTTGGAGGAAATATGATAGTAATTTACCGTCCCGATGGTTCAAGAAATTATTTAACAGATAAAAATAATCCGAGCTACTTAAACTATAACGGAAGAATAGGAATTGAAAAAAGAGGCTCATCTTCTCAGGATTTACCAAAAAAATCGTATGCGATAACAACTTATCAAGATGATAACATTACTAACAATAATGTAAGTATACTAAATATGCCCAAAGAAAACGATTGGGTGCTTAATTCACTTGCATTTGATCCTTCGCTCATCCGTGATTTTATTTCGTACGAAATGTATGGCTCACTTGGGAATTATTCGCCGCGAGGAGTGTTTTGTGAGGTAATTGTTAATAATGATTACAAAGGACTTTATATTTTTATGGAAAAAATAAAAGTGGATGATAACCGTGTTAATATTGTAAAATTGACAACTACAGACAATATCATTCCTGATATTTCCGGTGGTTATATCACAAAATGCGATAAAACAACAGGAGGCGATCCTGTAGCTTGGAGAATGGCTACAACAAGAGGTTGGACTGTTGATTTTATTCATGAATCGCCGAAACCAACTGAAATCACATTGCAACAAAATAACTATATTAAAAGTGTTTTTACTGATTTGCAAGCCGCTACAACAGCTCAAAACAGTTCCAATATTAACGGATTTCCCTCCATTATTGACATACCAAGTTTTATTGATTTTTTCATATTGAATGAACTTAGTTCAAATCCGGATGGTTATCACTTAAGTACTTTTTTTCATAAAGACCGCAACGGAAAACTGCGGGCAGGACCAATTTGGGATTTTAACTTAACCTATGGCAACGATTTATTTGTGTATGGCTTTGACCGTAGTAAAACCAATGTATGGCAATTTAACGATGGAGGCAATGATGGCGCCAAATTCTGGAACGATCTGTTTAATAATTCCTCATTTAAGTGTTATTTGGCAAAACGTTGGAAGGAAGTAACTGCTGCAAACCAACCGTTAAATTACTCAGTAATTGCAACCAGAATTGACCAGTTGGTAACGCTAACTACTGAAGCCGCTGCTCGTGAACAAACACGCTGGGGAACGGTAAGCACACGTACAACCAACATCAGCAACATGAAAACGTGGATACAGACACGCATTTCATGGATGAACAATAACGGTTTAAGCAATTATCAAGCATGCGCGAATGTAACGCTACCTCCGCTTGTGATTTCAAAAATTAATTATCACCCTAAAGCCACAGTAAATATTCCATCAGACAGTTTGGAGTTTATTGAAATAACCAACAATGGAAATTCTACCGTTAATTTATCGGGTATTTATTTCAGAGAATTGGGTTTTACCTGGCAATTTCCTGCAAATTCAACTGTAGCTCCCAATAAAAGTTTGATCCTTGCAAGCAATGCTAAATCATTTGAATCGTACTATGGATTTAAACCTTTTGGTCAGTTTACCCGTAATCTTTCCAACAAATCTGAAAATTTAATTTTGGCTGATTCCTGGGGAAATATTATTGATAAAGTACAATATGCTGATAACTTACCTTGGCCTCCTGAAGCAGATGGCAAGGGTTGGTTTCTTGAACTTATAGATTTGAATTCTGATAACAGCCTTGCGGAGAATTGGTCATTCAACAACAAATTAACAGCCGTTAAAAATATTGATCTTTTATCACATATTGCAGTTTATCCCATGCCTGCTGCCTCTAACATTACTATCGAAAGCAGCAATAATATTATAACATCTTACAAAATTTCTGATATCTTAGGTCAGATTATAATTTCCGAAGAAAATATTAATTCTTATTCAATTACAATCAATATTGAAAACTTACCGACCAACATTTATTTATTAAGTGTTATAACTGCCGAGGGGGAAAAATTTAGTGAAAAAATAGTGAAAAAATAATTTGTTGATAACTGCTGTTATACTCTATATTAATATCACATAAATTTGCTCTAATTATTTGCATGAAGATAAAAAAATAATGTAATTTTGCAAAGAAACGTAAAAAAATAATTTGGTGTACACAAAAAGAAATTTTTGTGGAAAATTTATTATATGACAAAAAAAATACGTTATGAAAACACTATTCAAATTATTTATCATTGGATTTTTATTCATTTCAATTAATATTTTTGCACAATGGACATCTGTATTAAACCCTTATCCATCCAACACGAAAGGAGCTTCAGTGGCGGTTGACCGCAACGGGTTTATTTTTGCAGGAGGTTCAACACATGTAAACAGCACGCTGAAAGAAAATTACTACCTTGTAAAATACACATCAACCGGCGATACTTTATGGACACGAACTTACGATCAGGCGAGCGGTTCTGACCAAATAGTAAAAGTATTGGTCGATAAAAACAATGATGTTATAGTTATGGGATCGTCAGCATCGGCAGGAAATTCAGATGATATTGTTATACAAAAATACAATCAGGCAGGAACAATAATTAATTCTTATTCTTATGATGGAATTAACCATAAATCAGATAAAGCTGTAGATATTATTGCTGATGAAAAAGATGGTAATTTTTATATCTGCGGAAAATCTTTGCTTGCTGCATATAATGGTTATGCAGTTATTAAAACAAGCAATCAGTTGGTACGCAAATGGGCAAAAATTGAAAGTCCACAATATGGTTCAGTACCAATGAAAATTTCATTTAATTCAGATTGCCAGAGAGTTGTAGTTACCGGTTATCATACCGATTGGTATAATAAATATTCCATTGGAACTATTGTTTACGATTCAGCCGGCGTTAAAATTTGGGATAAAGTTTATCAAAAAGTGGCAGATAAATCCGCTGTAGGATTCGACGTAAAAATTATGAGCTTAGGAGATGTATATGTGTGTGGCTATGAAACAAATGCATCTACAAATAAATGGGAAGCGATATTGATAAAGTACAATAATGTTGGCGACACACTATGGACAAGAAAAATTTTGGCAGGAGAGGAAATGTTATCAATTTTCCATTCGCTTACTTATGATAATAATGGTAATGTTTATGTAACCGGCTGGAGAGGCAATAACATCATTACAGCAAAATACAATCAGAGTGGTTCGCTTCTTTGGTTCAAAGAACAGGCCGGAAGATACAGTAACTCTACTGTGGATACTTTTGAGGAAATAAAGCTCGATGATAATGGAAATGTGGTTGTACTCGCTCGTGGTTATTCTGAAAACGGAATGGTAATGGTACTACTAAAATATTCTCCTTCCGGTGAACTGCTTTGGATAAAAAATTCGAAAGGCTCACCATCCAATGTTGAAGACCCTGCAACCCTTGCCATTGACAATGCCAATAATATTTATGTAGTTGGTTGCTCACGCAATCGAAATTATTTTTGGGATATGGTTACCGCTAAATTTACACCAAATTCCACCGGCTTACCCGAAAACGATTTTAACCAGCTATTCAAATTCTTTCCAAATCCCACAAAAGGAATTATTTCTTTCGAACAAAGTGATTTCAACAGAAGTATAGAAATAATCTCAACGTCAGGAAGCATTGTATTGAAGAAAAATTTAGCAGCTTCTGAAACATCTGTTTTAGTTGAAAATTTGCCCAATGGAAT
>CAYNGF010000181.1:0-5704 GCA_964396515.1 uncultured Paludibacter sp. | reverse complement strand
CAAATTTTAATAAAGTAAGTATTTAATAAAACATTTAAAAGTAAGAACTTCGTTGCAAGTTTTTACTTTTTTTGTTTTAACAAACTGCAAACACAATAATTTGACTATTTTTGAAAAATTTTTTAGTGAAAAGGAAAAAAGCAGACGAGGTAACAAGTTAACAAGAGACAAGTTAACAAGGAGACAAGGAGAAAATGTAAAATGTAACAAGTAAACTCCGAAACCTTGAAAACTTTTAAACCTTCAAACTCGAAACGCGGAACACAAAATAATTAACAGCATGGATTTAAAGAAATTCTGGAAAGAACATACGCTTGCCTTTATGCTCAGGCAAGTTATTTATGCAGTTCTTATATTGGTGGCTTTAAGCTGGATAACACTTTTTTTGATTGATATTTACACACATCACGGAGAATCCGAAGTTGTACCCGATCTGAAAGGTTTGTATTTGCCTGAAGCAGAACAAATGCTCGCAAATCACGATTTATATCCCGTGATTATTGATTCAGTATTTGATAAAAGTAAAAAACTCGGAACGGTCATTGAACAAAATCCCAGCCCAAATTCTACCATGAAAAAAAATCGTCCGGTCTATATCATTATCAATGCGAAACAAGTTCGGCAGATACCACTTCCCGATGTTACTGATTTATCGTTCCGGCAGGCCGAAGCACTTATCAGAGCAAATGGATTGGTAGTGGGCGATGTGGAATATTTCCCTTCGGAATATAAAGATTTGGTTATTGATGTAAAGTTTAGAGGTATAAGTTTGATTTCCGGATCAAAATTACCCGAAGGAACTGCCATTACACTGGTTGTTGGAAGTGGAATAGGCAGTGGCGAAACACTGGTTCCTTCTTTGAAAGGATTTGATTTAGAAACTGCAAGAGCTACAATTTTGGCTGATTCGCTTGTAACTGGAGCTATCGATTTTGACGTACAACCTGTAGGCGACATTGATGCTTATGTTGTTTACCGACAGCGACCTGCAGCAGGTAAGCGAGTACAGCTTGGTACACGCATTGATATTTGGCTCTCAAAAGATAGAACATTGTTGGATAAAACTTTTGACGAAGAAAGTCAGAAAGTTGATGAAAACGACGAGGAATTTTTTTAAGTATTTACGAAAGTGAGAAACACCGAAGAATTTCCCGATGAAATAATTGAAGATGATGAACTGGAGTCGCAAACTCCGGATGATGTGCTTTATGAACATTTTAGGTTCATTGTTGACAAAGGGCAGTCGCTCGTAAGGATTGACAAATACCTTGTAAATCTGATGGCAGGTACTTCGCGTACACGCCTACAGGAAGCTGCCGATGCAGGAAATATTTTAGTTAATGACAAATCGGTAAAATCAAGTTACAGGGTAAAGCCAAACGATGTGATTTCCATTGTTTTATCCTATCCTCCACTGCGTTATGTCATTTATCCTCAGGATATTCCCATTAATATTGTTTACGAAGACGATGATATAATTGTAGTAAACAAACAGCCGGGGTTGGTTGTACATCCGGGTTTTGGCAATTATGATGGAACACTTTTAAATGCAATTGCCTGGCATTTGCGCAACGAAAAAAACTTTGATCCGAACGATTCTCGTGTGGGTTTAGTGCACCGCATCGATAAAGATACTTCCGGATTGCTTTTAATTGCGAAGACTCCTGAAGCAAAAACTCATTTGGGGAAACAGTTTTACGAAAAAACTACGCATAGGCTCTATAATGCTTTGGTGTGGGGCGATGTGAAAGAAAATGAAGGAACTATCAACGGAGCTTTGGCTCGGAATCCACGCGATCGGATGCAGTTTGCCGTATTCGCCGAAGGAGAAAATCCATTTGCAAAATGGGCTGTTACGCACTATAAAGTACTTGAACGGTTTGGCTATGTTACACTTGTTCAGTGTAAACTCGAAACCGGTCGTACGCATCAAATTCGCGTGCACATGAAACATATCGGGCATCCACTTTTCAATGATGAAAGATATGGAGGAAACGTTATTTTAAGAGGTGTAAACACTGCTTATTACAAACTCTTTATTAAAAATTGCTTTTACGCTTGTCCGCGTCAGGCACTGCATGCAAAAACACTTGGTTTTGAACATCCACGAACAGGCGAATATATGCATTTCGAAAGTGAATTGCCATCAGATTTATCTGAAGTGATAAATATGTGGCGTGATTATGCCAACACCAATATATTTAAATAAAACGCTAAAAGATTTTGTTTTTAGAAATGAAAAAAAACGTTGCCATTGTTGCCGGAGGCGATTCGTCAGAAGTTGTGGTTTCACTTAAAAGTGCTGCAGGACTTTATTCGTTTATCGATAAAGAAAAATACAATTTGTTCATAGTAACCATCGTTGGAAAACAGTGGCAGGTTGAATGGTCTGACCAGGAAAAAATTGCCATCGATAAAAATGACTTCAGTTTTACGCGAAACGGCATCAAAACAACTTTTGACTTTGCATACATTACCATACATGGTACTCCGGGCGAAAATGGAATTTTACAAGGTTATTTCGACTTAATCTCAATTCCATATTCGTGTTGTGGAGTACTTACAGCAGCTATTACTTTCAATAAATTCACATGTAATCAGTATTTGAAAGGATTTGGTATAAATGTTTCTGAATCTATTTTACTTCGCGAAGGTCAAACAGTAACCAATGATGAAATTGCCGCCAAAATCGGGCTTCCGTGTTTTGTGAAACCAAATGTTGGTGGCAGCAGTTTTGGAGTTTCCAAAGTTAAAAAGATTGACGAAATACAACCTGCCATTGAGAAAGCATTTTCAGAAGGTAGCGAAGTGCTTATCGAAGCTTTTCTGGAAGGAACTGAACTAACCTGCGGAATGTATAAAACAAAGGATAAAACAGTGGTTTTTCCTGTTACTGAAGTAGTACCAAAAAATGAATTTTTCGATTTCGATGCGAAATACAAAGGTGAATCGGACGAAATTACGCCTGCCCGAATAAGTGAAAAACTTACAAAAGAAGTACAGAATCTGACTAAAAAAATTTACGAAATACTTGGATGTAAGGGAATTGTACGAATTGATTACATTATTACCAAAGGTGATGTGATCAATTTGTTGGAAGTAAATACTACGCCCGGAATGACAGCAACCAGTTTTATTCCACAGCAAGTAAAGGCTGCCGGCTTCGATATTAAAGATGTTATGACCGATATTATCGAAAACGAATTAAAAAGATTATGAAAACTTTTCAGGAAATTTCAGAAATAATAAATAATGAAGTAAGTCGGCTTAACTGGCAAAAATCGCCCACTCAGTTATATGAACCTATTGGTTATGTGTTGTCGATGGGAGGAAAACGGGTAAGGCCTGCGCTAACACTGCTTGCCTGTAATATGTTTTCTGATGATATAAAGCCTGCCATCAAACCCGCTTTAGGTATCGAGATTTTTCATAATTTCACCTTATTGCACGATGATATAATGGATCGTGCGGATATACGACGAGGAAAACCAACGGTACACAAAAAATGGGACGATAACACAGCAATACTTTCGGGGGACATGATGCAAATAATAGCCTATCAATTCATTGCAGAAACGCCTTATAAGTATCTCAAACAGGTTTTAGATGTGTTTTCGGTAACCGCCGGTGAAATTTGCGAAGGACAGCAATACGATATGGATTTTGAATCCCGTAGCAATGTAAGTTCGGAAGAATATATTGAGATGATTCGATTAAAGACAGCTGTTTTGTTGGGTTGTGCGTTAAAATGCGGTGCTATTATCGGCGGTGCTTCTGCTTCAGATGCTCAAAATCTTTACGATTTTGGTATCAATATTGGCTTGGCATTTCAATTGAAAGACGATTTACTTGATGTGTATGGCAATGAGGCAACTTTCGGTAAAAAAATTGGTGGCGATATACTTTGTAATAAAAAAACATTCTTATTAATTCAGGCTCAAAAACTGGCAAAAGGTGAAATTTTTGATACATTGAATGGCTGGTTGCAAAAAAGTTATCAACAACCTGAAGAAAAAATTGCAGCAGTAACTGAAATTTATAACTTGTTGGGAGTTAAAAAAATATGCGAAGAGAAGATGAATTTTTATTATGAAAGAGCACTCGCAAACCTTAAAAATGTGTCAGTTTCAGAGGACAAAAAGCACGAAATTACCCAATTAGCTAAGCAACTGATGTATCGCGAAGACTAATTTTTCATATCTTTGTAAGCATAGATGTTTTTAATGAATACTAGCAGAGTAATATCTCTGAAAAATTCTTTATTAATTTATGCCATACCGTCGATTACCGAATACTGACCAAGCGCGCCTGAGAGCGTTACGTCAGGTCATCGCTCGTTGCGAAAATCAGGATTACACTAATCAGGTTGTTCAGTACAAAACACTTCACGAAGCAAAAACTTACCTTAGTCATTTTGAGAAACATTTGGTTCAATATCAGCAGACGCTCGAAAATCAGGTTTTAGCAAACAAAAAATACCAGCAAATTGTACACAATGCCCGTTTGTATATTTCGCATTTCATACAAGTGTTGAATCTTTCAGTTATCCGGGGCGATATAAAAAAAGACCACAAACTTTTCTATCAACTGGATCCGAATGTACATACTGTACCCGACCTGAGTACCGAAGCTGCTATTATGGAATGGGGAAAATACATTATCGATGGCGAAAACGAACGTGTGCGCAACGGTGGATTGCCAATTTATAATCCCGCAATAGCGAAAGTAAAAGTGCATTACGAAATTTTTAAGGAATATAAATCGAACCAAAAACTTCATCAGCAGGCAACCAATCGCTGTTGGGAAGATTTGGTCAATTTTCGAAAAAAAGGCGATGCAATAATTTTAGATATTTGGAATCAGGTGGAGGAGAAATTTAAAGATGAACCTCCATTTACAAGATTTAATAAATGTAAGGAGTATGGATTAATTTATTATTACCGAAAAGGTGAAAAAGAACTGACTACCGAGGATGATTTGAAATTTGAAAAACAGAAAGTATAAAACACATGCGGCATGAAAATTTTCATGCCGCATGTGTTTTACAGAATTAATTGTAAATATGTTTTTGATTACTCAACGGTGTAAGAAGGAGTAATGATTTTATTCATTTTTATATCGTGCTCAGCTGCAGGAACAGTATCAACGAGTTGAAAATCATAAGCGACACCCCATTTTTTTATTTTTTTCTGTTTCAAAAAATGATCATAATAACCTCTTCCACGACCCAGTCGCCGTTTTTTTCGGTCGAAAGCCGAGCCGGGTATAATTGCCAGGTCAATTTCTTCAAGGTAAGTTTCCTGAGCTTGTGGTTCCCATATTCCAAGTTCGCTGCGGGTAAGATTTTCACGACCTGTAAATGGTTTTAACACCATTATACGACCGACAACCACAGGTAAAAGTATTTTTTTTTCAGTACTCCATTTCTCGATAAAATCATGTGTAGGTATTTCGCGCGATGTTGACCAATACATCATTAATGTTTTTGCCTGTTTAAAATCAGTCATTTGCTCAATTTTTTCGAATATTTTTTTCGCTGCTTCTGTTTTCTGTTCGTCAGTAAGTTCCTTTTTTTGAGCCCTGATTTTATGTCTTAACATCGATTTTTCAAGACTAATCGAGTCTTCATCTTCATCTTTTAAAAAATTAAGGAACGAAAATATGCTTTTTTTAGCCATTATTTTGTTTTTGAAAAGTTTTTTGT
>CAYNGF010000180.1:1666-5715 GCA_964396515.1 uncultured Paludibacter sp. | reverse complement strand
CGTTGTGTGCCATGCTAAAAAAAGACCGTGCATATTGATAAACTGGATAAAAATAGAAATTGCCAACCCGCATTGCACACATTGGCAAGCCCCACGAGCCGATGCTCAAATCCAAGCTTGCCAAAGAGTGCAATTTTTGCCAACGCACAGCGAAAGACAGAAACGAAAATTGTAAATTGCGAGATTTGAAAATTGAATTAGGAAAATGATATAATGGCTGAAAAAGAAGCAAAAGCAAGAATAAAGATTAATAAACTCCTCGAAGAAGCAGGCTGGAGACTTTTAGATGATGGTTCAAAAAAAGCCAATGTTGTATTTGAAAACAATATTAAGATAACAGAACAGGCAATTAATGACCTGGGAGAAAATTTCGACAAAACCAAAAATGGTTTTATTGATTTCTTGCTCTTAGATGAAAAAGGGTATCCATTAATTGTTTTAGAAGCTAAAGCAGAAGATAAAAATCCCCTGATTGGTAAAGAACAAGCGAGAAAATATGCCAAATCTCAAAATTGCCGATTTATTATTCTTTCAAACGGGAATCTTCATTATTTCTGGGATTTAGAAAGGGGCAATCCATATATCATAACCAATTTTCCTAATCCTGATTCGGTCGAAGGGTACAAAATGTTTAAACCCGACAAGAACCGACTAATTACCGAAAATGTTGATGATGATTATATTGCTCTCACACAATATCCCAGTTATGCAACCGACCCGGAATATCAAAACGAAGCAACAAGGAGTGATTTCTTTTTTCGTACCAAAGTAAGGTTCTTACGTCATTATCAGAAAAAAGCAGTAAAAGCGATTCAAAAAGCTGTTGCAGAAAAGAAAGACCGCTTTTTGTTTGAAATGGCTACAGGGACAGGAAAAACATTAACATCTGCAGCCGTAATAAAGCTTTTTTTGAGAACTGGAAATACAAGGAGAGTCTTATTTTTAGTCGACCGGTTGGAATTGGAAGACCAGGCTAAAAAAGCTTTTGATGAATATTTGCGCAATGATTACAAAACGGTTATTTACAAAGAAAACAGGGACGACTGGCGGAAAGCTGAAATTGTAGTAACCACTGTGCAATCACTTCTATTCAATAATAAATTCAAACGTTTATTTTCACCAACCGATTTTGATTTGGTCATTTCCGATGAAGCGCATCGCTCAATCGGGGGAAATGCCCGTGCTGTTTTTGAGTATTTTGTTGGGTATAAATTGGGTTTGACAGCAACTCCGAAAGATTATCTAAAAAAGTACGATGATACTAAAAAGACAAAAGACCCACGGGAATTTGAAAGAAGATTGCTTTTAGATACTTACCGTACTTTTGGTTGTGAATCTGGCGAACCAACTTTCCGTTATTCTTTGCTTGACGGTGTTAAAGATGATTTTCTGAGAAACCCAACAGTAGTTGATGCAAGAACCGAAATAACTACCCAACTACTTTCAGATGAAGGGTATGCTGTATTAGAAACAAATGAAGAAAATGAAGAGGACGAAACTTCATTTTTCCAACGTGATTTTGAAAGAAAGTTTTTCTCGGAAAGAACAAATGTGGTTTTTTGCAAAACCTTTTTGGAAAATGCGTTAAGAGACCCGATTTCAGGGGAAATGGGCAAAACTATTGTGTTTACTGTCAGCCAGAATCATGCAGCAAAACTGACGCAGATTTTGAATGAAATGGCTGATAAGCTATACCCCGGACGATACAATTCCGACTTTGCTGTTCAGGTAACTTCTCTTATTTCAGGGGCTCAACAAATGACTTTAAACTTTACCGATAAGAGCAACAATTTGAATGGAATAGGTAATTTTAATCCTGTTTACCGTACTTCAAAAACAAGGGTTTGCGTTACGGTTGGTATGATGACAACAGGTTATGACTGTACCGATATTTTGAATATTTGCCTGATGCGTCCGATATTTTCACCTCAGGATTTTATCCAAATAAAAGGCAGGGGAACAAGAAAACACAATTTCTCGGAACAAATTGTTGATGTTGGGTTAAAGGAAGAATTCAAAAATACCGAAAAGAAAACCTTTAAGCTGTTTGATTTCTTTGCCAACTGTGAGTATTTCGAAGAAAAATTCAATTATGACGAAGTTTTAAAATTACCTGCAAAGCCCTCGAAAAAAGGACAAGGTGGAGATGGTCCAACCCCGATTGAAGAATACGAGACTTTTGAGGAAGACAAAGTTTTGACACTTCAAGAGGAACAAATTGGAATGGAAGGTATGCGTATTGACCGTATGTTCTTCAATAAGTTTGAGGATGAAATGAAACAAGATGATTTTGTTGCTGAAAATGTGCGTGAAGGTAAATGGGATTTGGTATTGAATTATATCAATGAAGAAATAATGAATAAGCCTGAAGAGTACTACACCATTGAAAAATTACGCAAAGCAGCAGAAGTTGACAGGCGTCTAACACTACGGGAAATTATTGAGAAAATTTTTGGTTTAATTCCTTACTTCAAATCAAAAGACGAATTGCTGGAAGAAGAGTTTGATAAGTTTTTAAGCGACTATAAACCACAGGATAAAGATGATGTAATTGCCCTGAAATACTTTTTTAAAGCATACATTACCGATAACAGGGTAAGAGACATCATTGAAAAGAAAAAATTCAATGAATTAAATGTGAATCCTTCTTTTAATATCAACGATTACAAATCGGTTGGTAAAAATTGGAGAATGCTTATACCGGAATATGTGAAGGATTATGTTCCGTTAAATAATTTTATGTAGGAGAAATATAAATGTTAGATACAACAACTAAACGTAGAATAGATACCGCCCGTGATATTTTAGTGGGTAAAGTCCCAGACCCAAAAAGTCAGGTGGAGCAGATTACTATTGCATTGATTTATAAATTCATGGACGACATGGATTTAGATGCGGAAGAATTGGGCGGTGAACCATCCTTTTTTAGTGGAGAATATGAGAAATACGGTTGGAGAAAAATATTCAATCCTTCACTCGGTGGTTTTGAAATGCTAAGCTTGTATAGCGAAGCTATTTTAAAAATGGCTCAAAATCCTAATTTACCTCAATTATTCCGTGATATTTTCAAGAATGCCTATTTGCCCTATCGTGACCCTGAAACGCTGAAAAGTTTCTTGAAAATTATCAACGATTTTTCCTACGACCACAGCGAAAAACTGGGCGATGCATTTGAATATCTTTTGTCGGTTCTGGGTAGCCAGGGCGATGCCGGACAGTTTCGTACGCCCCGGCATGTGATTGATTTTATGACAGCCCTTATTGCTCCCCAAAAAAACGAAACGGTGCTTGACCCGGCATGTGGAACAGCAGGTTTTTTAATTTCGGCATACAAACATATTTTAAAAGAAAACTCAAGCAATTACGATAAAACAGACCCGTACACCTTTGAGCAGAATAATGTTAAGCTGGCAGAAATCACCGTAAACGGCAAGCACTACAAAGGTGACAAATTAAGTCCTGATGACCGGGCACGGATAATCCAAAACATACAAGGCTACGACATTTCGCCTGATATGGTGCGTTTGAGTTTGGTAAACCTTTATTTGCATGGTTTTACCGACCCGCATATTCACGAATACGATACACTGACCAGTGAAGAACGCTGGAATGAATTTTACGATATTATTCTTGCCAATCCGCCTTTCATGTCCCCGAAAGGTGGAATACGCCCCCATAAACGATTTGCCGTTCAAAGTAAGCGTAGCGAAGTTTTGTTTGTTGATTATATGGCTGAACATCTCACGCCAACAGGGAAAGCAGCCATTATTGTACCTGAAGGAATAATTTTCCAGAGTGGCACAGCCTATAAAAGCCTGCGCAAAATGTTGGTAGAAGACAATTATCTAGTGGGTGTTATTTCACTGCCGGCAGGAGTTTTTAATCCCTACAGTGGTGTAAAAACCTCCATTTTGTGGTTAGACAAGACACTAGCCAAAAAGACCGACAAAATACTTTTTGCAAAAATAGAAAACGATGGTTTTGATTTAGGCGCACAAAGAAGGCCAATAAAACAAAACGATTTGCCCGGAGTATTCCGAAAACTGACA
>CAYNGF010000180.1:0-1566 GCA_964396515.1 uncultured Paludibacter sp. | reverse complement strand
GTTGTTGAAAACTACAAACCGAAAATTGACATTGACCCGGATTGGGAGATGGTGGAGTTGGGGGAAATAATCAAACTTTCCAGTGGTAAAGGACTTACTTCTGCAAATATGATTGAAGGTCCATATCCAGTATATGGCGGTAATGGAATCAATGGACATCACAATGAATATTTTCTTGAGGAACCCACAATAGTGATTGGAAGAGTTGGAGCTTATTGTGGAGCAGTGCATATAACTGAACCAAAGTCATGGATTACTGATAACGGCTTATATGTGACTTCTTTTTTAAAAGAGATAGAATTGGGTTATCTGAGCCAACTATTAACTCAACTGAATTTAAACAGATACGCAAAGGTTGGTGGTCAGCCGTCAATTTCTCAAAAAACTGTAACAGAATTAAGTATTGCAGTTTCATCCATCGAAACCCAACGGAAAATTGTAGCTCAAATTGAAAAAGAGCAGGCATTGGTCAATGCCAACAATCAGCTCATTGAAATTTTTGAGCAGAAAATTAAGGATAGGATTGCTAAAGTTTGGGGGGAATAATGGAAGAAGCCTATCAAATATTACAATATCTACCCAATCGTTTTAAACAAAGAGACGAACAGGAATACATTGAATTCCTGTGGGGTTCCTTTGAGAGCAATTACCAAAACGAGAAATATCAATTTGCCTTTATTGCTTACCACATGTTATTTATGAGTTTTGTGTATTTCACTATATGGCAAATTAAATCAGTCCGGGCAGATGATTTTGATAAAATAAAACTTGGGTTCAATAATAATTTTGGGCAAGCTCAAAATCCATTTGGTTTTAGTACTGAAAACGAAAGCAAAGTATTCAACCTGTTAAAATATTTATGCAATTCCCATTCAGATGTTGAGGCACTTATTGGTCAATACAAAAGACTCGTAAAAGAACGGAATGATATTGCACATGCCAGCGGAAACATGCCATTTCGTACTGAGAGCTATTTGCAAAGCCGCTTAAATGATATTTTACGATACGTAGCAGAAATACAAGAATTCAGTAAACCGGTAATTGAAGCATGTTTTACAAAGTTCCTAATTGAGAGTCAAGACGAAGAAGAAAGACAATATTCAATAATTGAAGAACAGATAAAGGAAGTTTTAATCCACGAGCATTACCTATCACAAAAGGATATAGAAATATGCTTGGACTTTGATATTACTACACTTTCAGACCAGGAGAATTATCCTGAGATTGAAAGGATATTTGAAATATTAAGAAATGAATATGCCGAACAAACAGCCTGACCCTTCGCATCCATACACATTGGCAAGTCGCACGAGCCGAAGCGCAAACCAAAACTTGCCAAAGAGTATGGCTGCCCCAACGCACAGACAGACTGCGGACAAAAAGCACAGGCACACAACATCGTGTATAGTGCATTTGGCGGATAGTGCTAAATTCGAGGGTGTTACATCTAATAAACGGTGTAGCGGTTTGAAAGGTTCGTGCTTCGAATCGCCAAACGACACCATACACGTAACCGTTATGTGCAACTATAAAAAAACAGAAATATGAAGAGACTTAAAACACTAT
>CAYNGF010000179.1:0-5782 GCA_964396515.1 uncultured Paludibacter sp. | reverse complement strand
GTGGAATGAATCCCGATTTCGAAATCGGCGATTTGATGATAATTACCGATCATATTAATCTTTTTCCCGAACATCCATTACGTGGTAAAAACTTTAACGAATTGGGCACAAGATTTCCAGACATGAGTGAAGCATATTCAAAAGAATTGATTGAAAAAGCAAAAAAGATTGCCGACACTAACGGGATTAAAGTTGTAGAGGGAGTGTATGTTGGAACAACCGGTCCTACATTCGAGACTCCCGCCGAATATCGGTATTTTCGGATAATTGGAGGCGATGCAGTGGGTATGAGTACTGTACCCGAAGTAATAGTTGCAAACCATGCCGGTATGCGCTGCTTTGGGATATCTATTATTACTGACCTTGGCGTTCCGGGGAAAATTGTAGAAGTTACACACGAAGAAGTACAGCAAATTGGAAACGCGGTACAACCTCTTATGACGCTGATAATGAAAGAAATCATTAAAGGACTGTGAGAGTTTTGGTAGAAAAATTGACCGTTAAAGCATATTCATCAGAAAATTTGAATTAAAAACCCTGAACTTTTTATGTGTATTTGCGTTTAAAAAATCAGTTTATAAAAAATCAACATAAATTATTCACACGTAAAAAATTTAAAATATGGCACTAGAATTTACAGACGAAAACATTCAGGACGCAATAAAAAGCGGTAAACCTGTTGTAGTGGACTTTTGGGCAGAATGGTGCGGACCCTGCCGCATGGTTGGTCCGGTTATTGAGGAACTTGCACACGAATACGAAGGTAAAGTGTTAATTGGAAAACTTAATGTGGACGAAAATTCGGATACACCTATGCAATATGGCATCCGCAATATCCCTACAGTATTGTTTTTCAAAGATGGCGTAGTGGTTGACAAACAAATTGGTGCAGCTCAAAAATCTGTTTTTGCATCGAAAATTGAAGCTTTACTCTAAAACATGAAATTCAGTCTCCGATTATAGTTTAAGATAGAAATCGCGGACAAGAGCGCTAAACTCCGGGCTATATATATGTCTGGTGTCGGATTCGATCCTAAGTTCATTTTCTTGATACGATTCATCTTCAAATGATAATTCAATCAGCAATCGTTTTGCTTGAGCATTTGGCTTTGGAAACACTTTCACCAATTTACAACAATGTAACCCGATAGTTTTGGCAAAATCAATAATTTCATAACCTTCAACAACAGGAAGAATTAAACATATTCTTCCTGTTTTGTTTAATAACTTTTTTGAATAAATTGCGAGTTCTTCGTGCGTCAGCGTTGTTGTATGCCGTGCAGTGTTTCGTTGTGCATCGGGTGCATTGAGTGAATTCACAAAAAAGGGCGGATTACTTATGATCAAATCAAATTTTCGATTTGAAATTTCTGAAAAATCTTTTAAAGAAATCTGTTCAACATTCAATCTGTTTGCCCAAACAGATTCTTTGAAATTAAAAATTGACTGAACCACAGCACCTTCATCAATATCAATTGCATGAATGTTTGCATTACAACGCTGGGCTATCATCAGTGAAATTAACCCGCTGCCCGTGCCAACATCGAGTACAGAATTAACATTGGATACATTTGCCCATGCACCAAGCAATACCCCATCAATACCAACTTTCATAGCACACTGATTATGAAAGACGGTAAACTGTTTAAAGCTGAAAAAATCCTGACCCATGATTATTTATTATCTCCTGCGTATATCAGTAGGTACAGGAGTGTTTTGTGTGGGTAGTTCACGACGTTGCGTTGGTTGTGTTACAACCTCCCTTCGAGGCAGTGTCATTTGTGGTGTTTGACCTGACGATCGGATGGAATGTTCATTATCAGTAGTTCTGGATTGTCCTGAGGAATTGAAAGGTGTTTTTACTCTTCGTTGAGTATCAGGTTGGCGCTCTTCAGTACGTCTTTGTTGTGTTTCGGTTGTCTGCATTTCTGTTGTGGATCGACGAACAGGCGCATTGATCCGTTGTACCGGTTCGGAACTTCTGAAATTATCCGATTGTGCAGGCTGATAAACCGATCTCTCGTAACGTTTTGTTCGAAGTTTGTTAATTTGTTCAGCATTTAATACTCTTTCAAGATCAGCATCTTTATTTTTGACACGCTGCATTGCCTCACTTCTACTCGATGAGTTTTGTCTTGCGCGTGCATACTTCAGATTGATTTCATAAATGAGTTTAACCTGCTCTGCTGATAAATTCAATTCTTGTTGTAATTTCTCTGTTTGACGGGTAGCTTCATACTCAGGTGTTGATGTGGTGTTATCCTGACTATATGATTGTACAGCCAGAACAAAAAATAATGCCGTAAATATTGTTCCCAGTTTCATTATGCCCGAAAAGTTATTACTGTAACTAAAAGAAGCAACAATGATTGTGCCAGATTACTTATTAAACGATCGTAGTTTTATATTCATAAGTACTTTTTTGGTGTGAAGCGAAAAATCGCTATTCATTATCCACCCGTAATACCCAACATCTTCTTTCAGCACATCTTCTACTTTTTTCCCTTTATGTTTTCCGAAATTTATTATTTCCTCCCCTTTATCATTATAAATCATTCGTCCCGCAAAATCAACATTATTGTTTTGTGTAGTAAATTTCGAAAGAAAATCGATATCATTTTTTAGTTCAGGATAACGATCGAGTTGCGCTTGTAATACTTCATAAGTTGCCAGTGTATCTGCTTCAGCTCCATGAGCTCCAACCAAATCTTTTTCGCAGTAAAACTTATATGCGGCAGAAAGTGTGCGTGCTTCCATTTTGTGAAAAATAACTTGTACATCAACAAATTTTCTTTTCATTAAATCGATATCAACATCGGCACGCAACAATTCCTCAGCAAGCAGCGGAATATCAAACCGGTTCGAATTGTAACCAGCCAAATCGCAGCCTTCAATGTCACGTGCAATTTCTTTTGCTACAGCTTTAAATGGAGGACAGTCCGCAACATCGGCATCGGTTATCCCATGCACATCCGATGCGGATTTAGGAATAGGAATTCCGGGATTTACACGAATTGTTTTTGTTTCCTCACGTCCGTTTGGCCATACTTTATGATATGAAATTTCAACTATGCGGTCAGTTGTGATATTTGTTCCTGTCGTTTCCAGATCGAAAAAAACAAGTGGATTTTTTAAATTCAGTTTCATTATTTTTTGGGGATTGAAGATGAAAGAACAAAGAACAAAGATTTTAAAAATCCTTGTTCTTTGCTGTTATTTTAATGTTTATAGTTAATTTTAGTTTTTAATTCCCTGTTGTTGCTATTTGTAATTAAGATCAAATTAAAGGAAATTAATTCGTATAAAGTTTTTCTTTGCTCTTTGTTCTTTGCTCTTTATTCTTTGCTCTTTATTCTTTGCTCTTTATTCTTTGCTCTTTATTCTAAATCAATCATTTAAAAGCATGGGCATCAACAGCATTAATATATCTTCTCCCTCCTCGTTTTCAAAAGGTAGAATCAAGCCGGCACGCGAAGGATCGGTAAGTTCAATAATTACATCGCTTGAACTGATATTGTTTAATATTTCAACAAGAAAAGATGATTTGAATCCAATTTTAATTGGCTCACCTTCGAATTGGCAACTGATAGTTTCTTCGGCTGAAATTGAAAAATCAATGTCCTGTGCCGAAATATTAATCTGATTATCGTTAAACTCAAGTTTTACCAAATTGCTTGCCTGATTAGAAAACACTGAAACGCGTTTCAGCGCATTCATCAATGAAAGTCTATCAACAATTATCTTATACAAGTTGGTTTTAGGAATTACGCCATTGTAATTGGGGAATTTTCCTTCAACCTGGCGGCAAATCATGGTATAATTTGAAAGACTAAAATAGGCATTTTTTGAATCGAAACGCACTTCAACATTGCCGGTTTCTTTCGGGAGAATATTTTTCAGCATATTTGCCGGTTTCTTTGGCAAAATAAAACTTACTTTTTCTTCTTCTTCGGTAAGCGTTGCAGAATTGTATGTTGTACGGAAACGTACCAATTTGTGCGCATCGGTTGCTACAAGTGTTATTCCATCGTGCATAATATCGAAATAAATTCCATTCATCACGGGACGTAGTTCATCATCAGCGGTACAAAACAGCGTTTTGGTAATACCGGCAGCAAGTAATGAAACCTGCATATTCAGAACGCGAGATTCGTCGGCAAGTAGTGGTAAACGCGGATACTCATCACCATTCTGCCCAATGAAATTATAGGTGCCATTTGCAGAAGTTATTACCATGGATAAATTGCTGTCATCAATGGTAAAAGTCAATGGCTGTTCTGAAAATTCTCGTAATGTATCAAGCAATAATTTTGATGCTACCGCTACTTTACCTTCACCTTCTGCACTTTCAACATCCATTGATGTTATCAGTGTAGTTTCGATATCAGAAGCGGTCATAGTTAAATGTGTTCCCTTGAGATCGAAAAGAAAATTATCAAGTATTGGCAGTGAATTTTTACTGTTAATCACACGACTTATAGCCTGCAAATGGTTCAGCAACTCGGTGCTCGATACAATGAATTTCATATCTTTTTGTATTTTATGTTAGAATTATATTTTGAACAACAAATGTAATGAATTTTTTAAACTTTACGTTGTTTTGATTTTCAAAATTTAAATAATTTATGCACCACATTTAATGAAGAAATATATTATTCAACTTTTGCAAGCTCAATTTTACCCGCTTGCGGTAGGTTTTTAAAATTTAAGTATTTTGTAAGCTTTTCATTTTCATCGAATAATTTTTCTATTAACATTTCGGTATCTATGTCGAAAATTTCGGACAATTCGGCGGCTATTTCAATGATAATCTGCCATATTTTATCAGATATGGTAAGTTTTAGTGCATTTTTCTGCCAGGCTCTAAATAGTTCGACAAGCGTTTCATAATCATTGAAGCGTTTTACAACCGAAAGCAGATTGTATTGCATCATACAAAGCGTTGTAGCTGCAATTTGAGCATCAAAGTCTTGCGCCTGGCATTTCACTAAGCCGAGGTGTTGCTTGCTTTCTTTGAAAAAAACTTCTACCGAACAGCGGTTTGAGTAGATTTTGTAGGCTTGATCGAAAGTCAATTCCTTATTAGTTGTCATTATGCCGTTCCAATTGCCTTTTTGGAGGCTTTACAAAAGTATAGTTTTACCTGTATGCCTTTGAAATGAACGATTGTTTCGGTGTAATAATACCCAAGCAGTTTTGAGCGTTTAGTCATCTTCTTGCGGCGAAGTAAATCAACTGCTTCTTTGGCAGTCAAGTTTTTACCAAAAGCATTGTAACGCGATTCTCCCATTTTTATCATACAAATAAAATGGCAACCGATATGGCGCGTAATAATAAATTTAATTTACTCATCTTTCGCAAATTTCTATTTTCTTGATATTCTTATGATTTAAAAAAATATAATTTGATTATCACATGGTTATACAAAAATAACTTTTATTAAATTTTTAGCCTTTAACCTTTCCCCGAACACCTCTTTGAACTTCTATCCCCCTTCGGGTACATTCTCCAAAGGAGAAAGAAAAAGGAAAAATGATTCTGATTGGGGAACAATTCAGTACAGGCATAAAATTCATCTCATTTTTGAAAATAACTGAAATAAAGGACATTATAAGTGCGAAAGTTAAATTAATTATATGAATTTAACTGAAAAGAGTTTCGATTGTTTTCGAAACTCTTTTTTTTTACCTAATGAACCTTGAAAGCGTTCGGATTGTTCAATCCAACATGAAAAGAAAAAATAATTTAGCACAGGCAAGCAGCCCTTATTTGCAACAACATT
>CAYNGF010000178.1:5634-5804 GCA_964396515.1 uncultured Paludibacter sp. | reverse complement strand
AAGAACGTGTAACTTCAGTTTAGCCATACAAAAGGGGGCCATGACTGCCCCCATGACCTCTACAAAACCCGTTAGGCCCCATGACCTCTACAAAACCCGTTAGGCCCCATGACTTCTATACACAAAAAGGGCCATGCCTGCCCCATCGCCTCTACAAAACCCGTTAGGCC
>CAYNGF010000178.1:0-5534 GCA_964396515.1 uncultured Paludibacter sp. | reverse complement strand
AGGCCCCATGACCTCTAACTATACACAAAAAGGGCCATGCCTGCCCCATCGCCTCTACAAAACCCGTTAGGCCCGTTAGGCCCCATGACCTCTAACTATACACAAAAAGGGCCATGCCTGCCCCATCGCCTCGTGAAACTTCAAAAAACTATGTGGTGTGTATAGTCTTTCGGGATGTGGTGTGTATAGTCTTTCGGGATGTGGTGTGTATAGGGTCGTGGCCCCCGTGGTAATGAAAGGAAATCTTATGCTTTTGACAGAGGAAAACCATCCTCTGTTTTGAGTTCGACGCCGCAAGCGCAGATTAGGGTCATTCCCCTCACGGGCGGCAGGTTTTTCGGCCTCCGTGTCATCATGGGTTCAGCGAACACCGTGGGGAATATCCCCCATACGAAAGGAATAAAGAAATGGACGACGTGAAAGTGATGGGACGAATACCACTCCCTTCGGGGAGGACTATTGAGTTGTTGGTCAGTGGGCCAGGCAACAACTATGAGCGGGTCGTTTTGTCTGCTCCGGCGGATACCACCCGCTGGTTTATGGGGGGAAGGCTTCGGATGGGCGACCCGTTCGGTTTCCTTGAGGATATGCTGGCCGACCTCGGCCTGTGCCACGGGTTCAGGAAAACCCTTGGTAGCATTCTTTTCAAGTGCCCCCTCTGCGGAGCATTTGAGATAGTCAAAAGCCCCGCAGATATCGGGGACGGGCCGACTCCCGCCCCTGTTTGCCCCATAGACGGCACTGCTATGGGGGTTACAGATATCCTGCTGGATTCGTAGGGGCTGCTTCCCCTCACGGGCGGCAGGTTTTCTGCCGCCCGTGTCATCATGGGTTCAGCGAACACCGTGGGGATAATCTCCCCATACGAAAGGAATAAAGAAATGGACAATGGAAAGTTGATTGGCAGAATTCCCCTTCTCCCTTCAGGGAGGACTATTGAGTTGTTCCAGACCGGCCTCTACAATACGGAGCAGGTGGTCGTGACCGCTCCGGAGAATACGACCAAATGGTTCATGGGTGGAAAACTTCGGGGGGACGATGACCCGTTCGGTTTCCTTGAGGATATGCTGGCCGACCTCGGCCTGTGCCACGGGTTCAGGAAAACCCTTGGTAGCATTCTTTTCAAGTGCCCCCTCTGCGGAGCATTTGAGATAGTCAAAAGCCCCGCAGATATCGGGGACGGGCCGACTCCCGCCCCTGTTTGCCCCATAGACGGCACTGCTATGGGGGTTACAGATATCCTGCTGGATTAGTATTCGTAGGGGCCTCATTCCCCTCACGGGCGGCAGGTTTTGCGGCCTCCGTGGCATCATGTCCACGGAGGCCGCAACCCGGCCCCAGAAAAGGAATAAAGAAATGGCAAGCGTATATGAGATGCTGGCAGAAACAACAGCATCTGTGCTAGCACAGATGCTTTGCGAGGATACAGGCAGGGGCCTGTGTGACTCGGGTGGAACCCCCGTCTATGACAAAGACGGGAAATATCTCCGCTCGGAGGGCGGGTATGGCCGGGCTTATGAGCGGAATGCCGGAAGAAACCTGGCAGAGGAACCCCGCATCACTGCCAGATTCGAGAGGATTCCCGCGTATCGGGGTTACAACGGCACCGTGATTCCCGAAAGGGTAGAGGTTGATGTGAACATCAACCTCTACCATTATCTGGTAGAGAATCTGGAGTTTCATCCCCTGTGGGATTTTTTGCTTCAGGAGTTCGGGAAAACTCCAGAGGCAGAAAGTGCCGAAAGTTACTATGAGGAGTTCTGTGCATGGTTGGTGGCTAAAGGCCACTGCGCCCAAGCTAAGGTGGAGTTCTCGGAGTACACCTACAACTCCGAGAATTACTTCTCACAGGACTTCTCCTATGCGTCCCTCCTCGTGAGGGAAGTGGGGTCTATTTATCCCGAGGAGTTACTTATCGTAAGAACCCATAACGGGTGCGACGCCCGAGGGGGGTTTTCGGCCCCCCGCGCATTCTCTGGGGATGTGGGGTTTAACCCCACAATAGAGTTCGTCTGTGAGGGGGTTGACTACTCCCAGCAAGCGATTCTCCCCGAAATGGGAGAGGGGTCTCAAAAGGGCCACAGCCATGTTTGGCTTCAAGACGAACCCTGTGGGGAAATACGTCTTTCCACAGATTCCAGCGTCGTAATGGGTAACGACGTTGTAATCACGGAATCCGGTGACGCCCTTTGCCCCCTGTGCGGGACTAGACTGCGGGTGGATTGGTGAAGTTCACCGCAGAGATACTCAAGGAGGTAAGTGTTCTGGATAACAGGGCAGTGGATGCCCTGTATGCGGAAGCAAAAACCAATGAAGAACTCAGGGTAGTAGTAACACAGCCCCTTACGTTGGGGCTAATGAGAACCTATCCGATAGAAAAGGAGGCGTAACGGCGTCATTCCCCTCACGGGCGGCAGGTTTTGCGGCCTCCGTGGCATCATGTCCACGGAGGCCGCAACCCGGCCCCAGAAAAGGAATAAAGAAATGATTATGGGCGGCATTTATTGGGCCATGGGACTGCTATTGGCCCTGCAGGTAGGATTGTTCTTCTGGAAGAACCATAAGACCCATAAGAATAACAAAGTCCCCGATGATTTCTTGACCGCAATGGCGGTCATTCCACGGGGACTGACCCTGCACAGAGAAATGGGAACATGGGGATTTACTCCCTTTTCGTGTTCCGCTCACGCCGACCCTTTGGAGCAGTCCAACTTTGCCTTTGTAAAGGCAGGGTTGGAAAAGATTGACCCCAAGGGGAAATACTGGGAGTCGGCCCTGTTCGTCCATTGGGCGACAGGTAAGTTCGACCAAATACTCGTGGACTTGACAGCCACTAAATTGGTAGAATTTATATATGAGTGCTGGCAGTCCCTGAGGGAATATCCCGTCCTCGACGAGGACGATTTCTCCCGCAGGGAGACAGAAAAGGAGGACGAGGATTTTGAGGATTTCTGCCGGTATGAAGTAGCGCGGCTGGCAGAGTACAAGCCGTTGTCCAAACTATTGGACGCAGACGGGTGGTACTCCCCCACCGATGCAGATATAGCCAAAATCCGCGAGATTTGGAATACCGTTGATTCGACAGGAATCGAGGAAGCTCTGATTAAGGAGTTTTACGAACTCCCCGAGGTCTGTTGACCCCCGATTCCCTCACGGGCGGCAGGATTCCTGCCGCCCGTGGCATCATGTTCACGGAGGCCGCAACCCGGCCCCAAAGGAAAGGAAATAACCCCATGAGCAAAGGAAAAAGGCTCCTTAAGGAGCTTATGCACTGGTTGCAGTGCTGGCCGTGGTACCCCACTACGTGTCCGACCGGGTTCTACGCAGATGTAACCGGGGTACTTTCAGACCACCCAGTCACGGAGTACTGGGGGGATTTGATTAAGGACGAGGATGAGCTTGTCCTCGTCCGAGTAGACCAAAGGTCTCACCTCTACCTTCCGAGGTGGTATCGGAACGGCCCCGCGACGGCTTGGAACGAGCGGGAAGAGCCGGGATATTGGTTTGCGTGGAACTCTGCCAAAGGGTGGTTCCACCTCGACGGTGAGGAGGCCTGCGTCCGCCTTTACGAGGAAGCCAGAAAGTTCCCGAAAGATTCCGGGAATGAAGTCGCCCTGCGGGGAATGTCAATCCCCACAGGGGATGCCCTGTTAGACTCCCTCCCTCTGGCCCTTTACAAGAGGTGCCAGGCGGATGTAGAGGACCGAAAGAGATTCTACACGCTCTATCGCAAGGTAGTTTGCTGGCTGATTAATACAGCCAGACCCAACGACCGCCTCGTGCTAACTCTGTTTGAGGCGGCAGAGGACGTGGAGGATAAGGCGGTAGCCTACTTCCACAACGGGGAGATTTCAGGGAGATTTCAGGTAGAGGATGGCGAGGGAATACTTCCCTTCGTCCTCTTCTTGGGGGATAGCGTATTCACCACGTAGACTCCCCGATTCCCTCACGGGCGGCAGGATTCCTGCCGCCCGTGGCATCATGTCCACGGAGGCCGCAACCCGGCCCCAAAGGAAAGGAAGAAATGGTAAATTATCGGCTTGCTATCCTCGCGCAAAGTGATGCGTTCGAGGATAACCCTCGCGGAGAAATCAGTAGGATTCTCCGCGAGGAAGCGGAGAGGCTTGACCGCGAGGAAGTGACATACTTCACGGCCCCGTTGATGGATATCAACGGGAACGTCGTGGGCAACGTGACGTTCTCGCAGTAGAACAAATAATTAAATAGCGTTCAGCCGCTGGGAAGGCCGCGTACTGATTTATGTGGCCTTCCCGGCATTCTTACTCCTATTACTACGTAATAGGAGTAAAAGTCTGAGTAGACTGCGGAAATAGCTTATTCTAGGATAGACTATTCCTGTAGTTTGACAGACACGGCGGGAAGAATACTCCTTATGTGGTTTCTTCCTTTACTCATAAGGAGTTCCCGCCGTAATATTTGTTGCCCGAGTGGCGGAATTGGCAGACGCACCAGACTTAAAATCTGGAGAGGAAACTCATGTGGGTTCGACCCCCACCTTGGGCATTAGGTTTTAGAAAGGATAACAGGCCAGGACACTTGAAATATAGTGTTCTGGCCTTTTTTCGTATGGGGATTCGGGTGTGATTGGCCCCGATTCCCTCACGGGCGGCAGGTTTTGCGGCTTCGCGGCATCATGTCCACGGAGGCCGCAACCCGGCCCCAAAGGAAGAAACCACATGAGCAGTATTGGCATTGACTACGGGATGGGGACGGTCAACCTCGACCCGAAAAGCGGAATCCACTATGGGGTGATTTCACTCCATAGTATTTCTTCAGACTGCTGGGACAGTCTGGAACGAGAAGACTCTACCGCGTGTCCCTTCTGCGGGGACGCGGTTAAGAAGTCCCGTTCTAAGAAGTGGGACTGCTTTTGTCCCGCTTGCCGAGAACACTTCTTTTGGGAGAACGTCTACCTGGACGACCCCGATGCTCCCTTTACTTACAAGGGAGACGGGTACCGTCTCGAAGGGAGCGGTACGGACGTTTTCGTAACGAAGTCCGCCTTCGTCACGACGTGCGTCTTTTGCTCTCCCTGTGCTCCTGGCGCAGGCGATTTGGACTCCCCGCACCCGGAGGGAGTTCGGACTTTCTGCCTCGGGCACGAGTGGTTTGAGACCGGGGTCGCGCCGTACCCCGTCTATGACAGAAAGACGGGGAAGCTGGTGCCGCCACCCGAACCGTCTGAGTAACGTGATTAGCCCCGTTCAGAGGATTAAAAACCCTCTGAACGGGGCTTTTTGCGTTTTAGGCGTCCAGGAAGCCCGTACAGCGCGTTTAGAAATCGGGTGGTATGAGATATCGTTTTTCGGGGTAGAACGCGAGGATAACGATTTTCTCCCGGTAAAAAACGCAATTAGAGTATGGGCACGTCCCCAAAGTTTGAGTCAGTAAAAACCCGTGATTTAGTGACTCGGACTTTTACTCCTATTACGTAGTAATAGGAGTAACTTCTGCAAGAGGCGAGATTCGGGTGTGATTGGCCCCGATTCCCTCACGGGCGGCAGGTTTTCTGC
>CAYNGF010000177.1:0-5903 GCA_964396515.1 uncultured Paludibacter sp. | reverse complement strand
CCAAATCAACAATAATATAATACGAAAATGGGCTTTTTAAGGCTCGACTAATTAAAAGCCATATTTTTTCTGAAGTTGTTTCTTGATATACCTCTGTGGCAAGTTTGTCTATTTTAACTTACGATATGTGTAATAAAGAAATGCACCGAAGAAAACGAGTAAAACAATTCCATCGAAACGAGTTATTGCATTTTCACCTCAAAAAAAGTTATCATTGGCAAGAAAAAAAACAATAACAGCTGCAAGCGAAAAGGGAATTTCTCTCCAAACCGTATTCGAATGAACAATCAGAGGTGTAATAAGTCCGGAAATTCCGAGTATTATAAATAAATTAAAAATTATTGCTTCCAATAACATTTCCGAGTACAATATCGCTGTGGTTTTGAAATGAAGCGACAGTGTTTATAACTAATTCGGGCGCCGAAGTTCTCAAAGCTACAATAGTCAACCCAATTGTTAAATCTGAGACTTTGTATTTTCTTGCCAAAGTCGAGGCTCCGTTGACTAACCAATCGGCACCTTTAACCGGAATTATAAATCCGATAACTAATAATAAAATTTGAAGTAATATAAAATAATTTTATTGTAGTTGATAATTTAAAATCCAATTCCTATATGAATGCCTGCTCCGATATGAACATCCTCTCCGTCCCAACCAATTCCTACTACGGGTCCAAAATGTATTATTTTGTAAACAAACTCGTAGGTTGTTTCGAAATGTGCAGATAAATGTGCCGGATTTTCATGGGAAGCTAAAGTTATTCCGGGCGAAAACATTAAATTCAACTTACTTAATGGACGATAATTTGCAATGATACCAAGAGTGTTATGACTGTGTTCGTCTAAAATTTTTTCATAGCCAAGCCCAATACCAAATCGTGTTCCGGTAAAATTATACACATAATGTGCATGAAATCCAGGAGCAAAAGATTTTTCACCCGGAAAGTAAACTAAAGTGCTCCCAATGCCAATTTCATTTTTATGATGTGTACAATCGTGTTCATGGTCATGATCATGCTTGTTTAAATCCTGAGCTTTAATATTGATGTTAAATATAAATGTGAATAACAAAATACAATGTATGATTTTCATTTTTTGTTGATTTTTTATGCTGCAAAATTAACTAAATTTGGTGTTATAACGAAATGAAAAAATCCTGATATCTTTAGAATCGATAGCAGGATTTTGAATGAATTAAAACTATAGATAGTATTACAATTTTAGGGTAACCGAAGCTAAAATATTTATTCCTGCCTGAGGGAAATAGCGCGATTCGTTAATTCTTTTACCATCAAGGTAATAGGTGTACCAGGTGTAGGCATTCGATGCATATTGTTCGTTAAATATATTATTTACAAGTAGTTGTATGTCCAATCCGCGCAGTGGTTTTATATTTATAGAATATTTCAGGTTCAAATTATTTACAAAGTAGGGATCGATGGAGCGGTCTTTTGAACTAGTATTATCAAAATATTGTCTGCCTACAAACGAAGAAGTAAGACCCGCTTCGAATTTGTTATAATTGAAAGTAAAAATATTGTTAGCAATAACTGATGGGGAATAAGCTATGTCTGTAGTGCCAAGGTAGTTGTTTTGTGTGCCGGTCCAGTTCCAGTCAGCATCGTAAACGTCCACATCCTGCTCGGTGAAATTCAAAATTTTATTCTGACTGAATGCGACATTTGCCCCCCAGGTAAAATTGTTTGTAACTTTGGCTGTGGCTGATACTTCAATACCTGCGCGGTAACTCTCAGGAATATTTGTAGTTAATAGCTCGCCAATTTCGCTGATTTTACCCGTAAGTATCAACTGATTTTTATAATACATGTGATACAGATTAACATTTGCGCTGAAAGTTTTTGAGTTGTAACGATAACCAATTTCGGTATCAAAAAGTGTTTCATTTGTAGGTAAAGGTTCATTTGCACTACGTTCAGTGTAATTATTTCGGTTCGGTTCGCGATTGGCTATTGAGTGCGAAGCATAAATATCTTGCTGATTATTCAATTTATAAGTAATGCCTAATTTGGGATTCAGGAACAGAAATTGCTGTTGCAAATCAATATCCCGCATTGCTTTTTTTGTTGCATCATACTTATCATCGGTGCCATTCATTTTGTAACCAATGTATCGAAGTTGAACATCGGCAGTGGTAAATAAATTTTCCAAAACAGCCCAATTTATTTTTGCATAGATATTTGCATCATCTTTCACACCAAAACTTCGATACCATTCTTTACTCAAGTCATGATTATTTGCATTTCGAATCCAGATTACTTTTCCGAAATGGTTGCCATAATAGCGGTTGGCTGCACCACCAACAGATAAATTATACATTTTCGAAACATAATTCAAAGCATAAGTCAATCCGTAAAAATGATTGTCGAGCCATTTCTGACGCACTAAATCAGTGCGTTTCAGAGGTTTTCCTGCAATTGTATCGGGTATCAAACCATATTCTTCGTATTTCCGTGCAGTTTTGTATTCTTCGTAATAACCAATACCTCGTGTGTAATGTGCCGCAGCATTCAAACTAAGTTTAGGCGTAATTTCATGTAACCAGTGTAATTGGTAGTGTGTTTGATTATAGTTGTCGGTTTGGTTATCATAATATTTGGTTTTTCCTTCTTTGTCAGTATATTTTCCGAGTTCGTTATAGGTACGGTTTGTTTTCATAATTTCAGCATCAACTCCGTTCCAGGCTTGATAGGTTTTTTCACGCCCGCCAAAGGTAATAAAACGTAAAGTGCTTTTTTCACCGAAATACCCTGCCGAAAAGTAGTACGATTGCATATTTACCCAGGCACGGTCGATATAACCATCGGAAGTTACGTTTGATAAACGTGCATCGGCGGCAAATTTGTTCTGCATAAGCCCGGTGCCTGCTTTAAGTGTATTCTTGTTCGTATTAAACGAACCTAAAGTTGAACTGATTTCTGCATACGGATTTGAATTTAAACCCTCTGTTTGCATGTTAATGCTTGCTCCAAATGCAGCTGCACCGTTTGTTGATGTGCCTACACCCCTTTGAATTTGAATTGAAGTAAGTGATGAAGCAAAATCGGGCATGTTCACAAAAAATGTTCCGTGCGACTCGGCATCGTTCAGCGGAATGCCGTTTACGGTAATATTTGTGCGGTTAGCATCTGTCCCGCGAATGCGAAAACCGGTATAACCAATACCTGTTCCTGCATCGGAAGTGGATATAAATGAAGGAGTTAAAGAAAGTAGATAAGGAATATCCTGACCGAGATTTCGTATGGTAATTTCTTCTTTTTTTACATCGGTGTAAGTTACTGCCGATCGATTGTTTGCTTTAATAGAAGTTACTGTAACTTCACCTATTTCGAAAGATTTTCTTTGCAGTTTGATGTCAATATCCCGATTTGCTGAACTGTAAATTGTTTGACTTTCGTAACCAATATATGAAATTTCGACTGCATATCGTTTGTTGGGAATATTGTCGAAATTGAAACTCCCTTTTGCATCGGTTGTTTTTCCTAACGAAATAGATGGAATAAAAACTGTGGCTCCCTGAAGCGGCATTCCGCTTTCGTCTGTTACTTTACCACGAATAAAACTTTGTGCTAATGTTGCTGCTGATAAAAACAGTAGCGTTGAAATTAAAAATTGTCTCATAACAAAAATGAATTAAAAATTTGTTGATAAATAATTTGTTTTGTTGTGAGAGCCTGTAAAAACGGATGATTTGTTCTTTTTCCCTTCACGGAATTACCCGTGCAGGTTCAAAGGGTATGATCTCAGCCCGAAATATTAAGGCACCCCAAATTAAAAAGTGAGTATAATCCCGATGTAAAAACGGTATTGTATTTCGTTTGCAAAAATACAAAAATTTCTACGTTTTTAAGTGCATTTTGTTCATTCCTTTTTAATTTCAGTAATACTTCAATTTTTTTTAAATTTGTAGCCCAACTTAAAATTTATAAAAACAGAATGATGAAAGGTATAAGATATAAATACTTTTTGAGTTTTTTTTTGTTATTATCACACAACTTGCTTTCACAATCCGTCAATATAAATACTTATAAAGCATTTATTTCAGGAAACAGGCATGCCTGGCTCAATGAAATAAAAACTCATGAAAGTATGAAAATATCGAATACCGGTTTAAAACTTCAACGAATAGAACTGTATTACGTTTATACAGGTTTTTTACTGGCTGATAAAAACTATTCAGAAGCAACGAAATATATTCAAAAAGGCGAAACACTTATAGATGATATTTTAAAATTTGAACCTGAAAATGCATCAGCTTTGGCTTTCAAAGGTTCTTTTACTGGGTTTAAAATTCCTATGAACCGTTTGAAAATACTTCAACTTGGAAACGAAAGTTTCCGTTATCTTCATTTGGCATACCAGTACGACCCTGATAATTTACAGGTGTTGACCGACCTTGGTAGTGCGCTTTTTTTTACTCCGCGTATTTTTGGCGGGGATAAAATGCTTGCTATTCAGCATTTTGAAAAGGCTGTAAAAATTATTGAAGGTGCACAAATTACTTCATATAACTGGAAATATATGAATGTTCTTACTTTGTTAGCAAATAGTTATGAGAAAACTGATCAGGTTAAAAAGGCTGATTTAACATACCAAAAAATATTGAAGATTGAACCCAATTATTTAAGGGTAAAAAATCAATTATATCCGGCATTTCTGAAATTGATAAAAAAATAGTAGATTTATTTAGTAACTCTTGCCTTTGTTTCGAAATAATAAATCAACGGTATTTAAATTTTCGATTCGTAAAACATTTTTTTCAAATTAATTGTATAGTTTTGGCATTGCTTTTCTGATTCATTTACCTCTTTAACTGAATATGTCAATCAAGTATTCCATATTATTGTCGTTTTACCTTGTAATTAGTAGTTTCAATGTATCTTTACAAGGTATTAACTATCGTAGTTTGGTAAAAACCTATGCTGATGGTAGTTGGTCAGGTTGGAGTGCTGAAATTGCAAAAGCAGAAAAATCACTTCCTACCGATACTGAATCGAAATTTATTTTAGTCAATCTTTATTTTGGTTATGTTGGGCATTTTATCGAAGGCGGTAAATATGATGTTGCATTTGAATATATTCATAAAGGAGAAAAGCTTATTCATCAGATACTTGCAGTAGAGCCTTCCAACGTTACCGCTATTTCGTATAAAGGAGCTTTTTTAGCTTTCAGAGTTGGGATTAACCGTATAAATTATCTTGCTACTGCGCTTGAAGGTCTATCGCTTATTTACAAAGCATACGATATGGATAATAACAATCTGATAGCAATATTAAATAAGGCAAGTGCATTGTATTTTCTTCCTTCGGTTTTTGGCGGAAATAAAGCAGAAACAATTCGTTTGTTAAATTATGCTTGTTCGTTAATGGAGAAATCAGGAGATACAGTCGATAACTGGATGTATTATTACACCCTGATTTTTATCGGACGCAGTAATGAAAAAACCGGTAAGTTTATCGATGCAAAACATGCTTTTGAAAAAGTTCTTCAATTAGAACCTGAATTCAAATGGGTTCAAAACGATTTATATCCTGCTGTTTTAAAAGCTATTAGCGGAAAATAAATTTCAGATAGTTTTTCCCTTTCCAATTATCAATTCTTATTGTCATATTTATATTTTTATTTATCAATCAATAGTGTGAATATTCATAAAGTAATATAAAAAAAGCATAATTCACACCTATAATATATCGTAAGCGACATAAATTTTGTACTTTTGTATCGCAAACGATATAAATTTAAAATTTAAACATCAAATAAAGTTATGACAAAAAATTTTTATGACTTCAAAGCAGTGTCGCTTCAGGGAAAAGAAATTGGTATGGATGCATACAAAGGGAAAGTAGTAATAGTAGTAAACACAGCCAGTAAATGCGGACTTACCC
>CAYNGF010000176.1:0-5912 GCA_964396515.1 uncultured Paludibacter sp. | reverse complement strand
TGCGTTCCACAATTTTCTCTACCAGCTTTTCGATTTGAGGAATAGCTTTTTCTACTGCAACAGGAACTTTTTTATCCTCATTGTTCATAGCATAAAGCAGTTCGCCTACATTCTTTTTTTCTAAATTATCGTGGAGTGAATTTTGTTCGGTGATTTTTATAAATGCCATGTATAAGAAATTAGAAAATAAAAATATAATTCAACAATCAACCTCCCCTATCTGAGATCTTTTTTTTACAATAATACTAAACCGTATTTGTGAATTGATATATCTAACTGTTATTTGTTGTTTATAAATTCTCTTTTGGTATATTAAAATATTATTTGCAAAGATAGTATTTTTAATAAATGATGTGATATAAATTAGCTAAAAAGTAAATATATTTATATACTCAGTCATTGATAAAAAACATGTTCATAAAATATAATTTATTTTATCTACTTACATTAACTTTAAATATCACATATTCAAATACATATATTGTAATATTTATACTTCTGTATTTATAAATGAAAATGTGCTAAACCTTCCATTGGGCTTTTGGTTATACCCGCCATAAGAATATTTCGTTCAGAACATACTATTTCTAGTGTATCTTTGAAATACCATGCAACCGAACCTATAAATCCAACTTTTAAATCATCTAACGGATATTGTAAGACATTCCGGCAAATAAAACTGTCGAAAGCATCGTAAACCAGATTGAAAATGTATGGTTCTTCGATATGTTCAGCAAGAAACGGCGTAAATTGTGCGAGAAATCTGTTTGGGAATGGCTTACGGTAAACATTTTCGAGTATTTCGGCAGGGGAGAAATTATATTTTTTGAAAAACGCATCTTTAAGATTTTCGGGAATCTGATTTTTCAGACAATCGGCAACCAATAGTTTTCCCAGAACTGCACCACTGCCTTCGTCGCCAAGGATAAAGCCGAGTGGAGAAACGTTTTGCTCAATTTCCTCGCCGTTGTAGTAGCACGAATTTGAGCCTGTACCCAAAATACATGCAATTCCCTTTTCGTGCTGAAACAACGATCGGGCAGCGCCCAATAAATCGCTTTCAACTTCAATTATGGGTGATGAAAAAAAAGATTTCAGCGCATCGTTTACCGTCATTTTCTTTTCGGGAAAGGAACAACCGGCACCATAAAAATAAATTTCCTCAATTTTTTCCGGTTCGGCAATGTGTGACAAAAGATCGGAACTAAGTTCTAAAGAAATTTCTGAAGTTGTCTGGTAAAATGGATTGATCCCTTTTGAAAAAATTTCCTGCGCTTCTAAATTTTCTTTTATCAATCGCCAGTGAGTTTTTGTTGAACCGCTATCGGCTATTAATTTCATAATGATAAATTATGATTTTTTAAAGAGAAAATAAATTGAATTTGACCTCAAAGTAAGTAAAGAAATATGAATAAAACAATATATTTTTGAGATAATAACCTTTGTAAAACCTAATTTTTTTATAATTTTACACCGTTATAAACGGTAATTGTTCTGTGAAAAATAATAGTTTTATGCCGTTTTTGAGTTTTTAGTTACATTTTGAAAGACTTAAATATTGTTTCGTTATAAAAATAAACTTTTATTAATTTTAAAAATAATGAAAAAAATAAATTGCTTTATTCTTGGAACTGATATTGATGATGCGAAAATAACAGTTAAGAATTTACAAACGTCAGCATTGGTAAATAAAATCTTTTTACTTTCAAAAGATGATTTATACGATACGATAATTGGTTGTCAGCATATTAAAACTGAATATGTTTCTTCAACAAAAACAATTCAACTCATTTCTGAAAAATCAGACGCGAACTTCACCTTGATTTACACCAAAGGCAGTCCGCTCGAAACAGGTCAGTTTGCTTTGGAACGAATGATGCGCATTGCCGAAGATACCTCCGCAGGCATGCTATATGCTGACTATTACGAAATTAAAAACGAAGTTCGTTCAGCACATCCCGTTATCGATTATCAGGAAGGAAGTTTGCGCGATGATTTCAATTTCGGACCTGTACTTCTTTATAACAGTGAAACCTTAAAAAAAGCCGTAGCAAGCATGACTGAAAATTACCAGTTTGCCGGTTTATACGATTTACGTCTGAAAGTTTCGCAAATGGCTCCGCTTGTTCATATTAATGAATATTTGTACACAACCGTAGAAACCGACACCCGCAAAAGCGGTGAAAAACAGTTCGATTATGTTGACCCGCGCAATCGTGCCGTACAAATAGAAATGGAAGCTGCTTGTACCGATCATTTAAAACAAATAGGTGGCTATTTAGCGCCTGTGTTTAAGTCCATCGAATTCAGCGAAAGTAATTTTCCGGTGGAAGCTTCGGTAATTATTCCAGTAAAAAACCGCGTAAAAACTATCGGCGATGCTATTCAGTCAGTTTTAGAACAAAAAACTTCTTTCTCTTTTAATCTGATCATTATTGATAATTATTCCAATGACGGAACAACTGAACTTATCAGAAAATTTGCTGAAACCGACAATCGCGTAGTGCATATTGTGCCGGAACGCAAGGATTTAGGCATTGGCGGATGCTGGAACGAAGGTGTACACGACAGTCGTTGCGGAAAATTTGCAGTGCAGTTAGATAGCGACGATGTGTATCAGGATGAAAACACCCTCCAAAAAATAGTTGATGCGTTTTATAAACAAAACTGTGCTATGGTCGTTGGCTCCTATACTATGACCAACTTTGCCATGGAAACCATTCCGCCCGGACTGATTGACCACAAGGAATGGACGCCTGAAAACGGACGAAACAATGCGCTTAGAATTAACGGACTGGGTGCACCACGCGCTTTTTATACACCTGTTTTACGCGACATTAAAGTGCCAAACACAAGTTATGGTGAAGATTACGCGCTTGGCTTGCGCATCAGTCGCGAATATCAAATCGGACGCATTTACGAATCGGTTTACCTTTGCCGCCGATGGGACGATAACTCCGATGCCGCGCTTGATGTGGTGAAAATGAACGGACATAATTTGTATAAAGATAAAATCAGGACAATTGAACTGATGGCGCGGAAGAAAGACAACAAGTGAACGAGTGGTCAAGTAAACAAACAAGTTAAATTTTAAGAAAAATCAAGACTTCTGCATTTTTTGGAGAATTTATGCACAAAATCAATAACGAAGTAAAATCACTTTTTAATTACGAACTTACAAACTGGCAACTTGCTCGCACCAATTACGAAGGATTAAAAACCGTTCAGACAAAAGTTTTTTCTTTTGGCAATTTCGATGTGAAGGTGCAGTTCAATCCTGCACGTATTGTTTCGTCCGGCGCAAAAGTGGATGCCAAAACCATAGCCGAACGGAAATGTTTTTTGTGTACCGAAAATCGTCCAGCCGAGCAAACTTCGGTTGAATTTGGCGATTATGAAATACTGGTGAACCCTTTTCCTATTTTTCCCGAGCATTTCACCATTGCCCACAAAAAACATCAGCCTCAGCAAATTCTTCCGTACTTTACCGATATGCTCGATCTTGCACAGGCGATGGACGATTATTTAGTTTTTTACAACGGTCCGCAATGCGGTGCTTCCGCTCCCGATCATTTGCATTTTCAAGCCGGAACAAAAGATTTTCTGCCGTTGGTGAACGATTATAAACGGCTGAAAAACATATATGCAGATTTATTGGTAACAACCGAATCGCATCAACTTTTTCAAATGAAAAACTATTTGCGTACCGTTTTTTGTATCGAATCGAATGATAAAGAAAGTGCAAAAGATGCATTTCAAAAATTGTATCATCATTTTCAAGATGAAAGAGGGGTTGAGCCTTTGATGAATATAGTTTGTCTTTTCGAAGATAATAGATGGTATGTTTTTGTGCTTCCACGCAAAGCATTTCGCCCGTGGCAATATACCGCCGAAGGCGATAAACAATTATTGGTAAGCCCTGCAACAGTAGAGATGTGTGGCATTTTTATCACTCCGATTGAAGCGCAATTTAGGAAAATATCGAAAGAAGATATCGAAAGTGTTTTTGAGCAGGTTTCATTTTAATTTTTAGCTAATTTGTCAACTACATTTCACCATTTAATGAACACATCAGAACCCACAATCAGTGTCGGAATAGTTTCAGCATTACAAATTAAATTTTATCTGAACGGATTTTTTACCGATAACAACAAAAATTCCTTCACCGGTACACAAGTTGCTGAATTTCAAAATGACAAGATACTTTTTCGTGGCAATTTGTATAATGAACTTACATTATTACCTGATTCAAATGACAATTCTTTCGACTTGTTTGATGTAGTTATCGGTATCGGATTTCATTGGGAACGTAAAGAAAAACAGCGTTTTAAAGGAGTATTGAAGTTGATTGTTGAAAGTGAACAATTGACAGCTATTAATATTATCGGAGTAGAAGATTATCTTATGAGTGTAATTTCAAGCGAAATGAGTGCTACAGCTTCCGAAGAATTACTCAAAGCCCATGCTGTAATTTCGCGGAGTTGGCTGTTGAAGCCGATTATGAATGACAACAGACGACAGACGAAAGACAACAGACAACTGACAACAGACTTTACTGTTGTCGGGACACAGTTGTCGGGGCACAGAATTAAATGGTACGAACGCGATGCACATACCAATTTCGATGTTTGTGCCGACGATCATTGTCAACGTTATCAGGGAATTACACGAGCTACGACCGAAGCTGTTAAAAAAGCAATAGCGGAAACACGAGGTGAGGTTTTAATGTATGATAATGAAATTTGCGACGCACGTTTCAGCAAATCATGCGGAGGCATAAGTGAAACATTTGAAAATTGTTGGGCGCCGGTACACTATCCGTATCTTTCAAAAATTATCGATAATCCTGTTGAACCTGAGGGGTATGAATTGGATTTAACTATTGAAGAAAACGCCGAAAAATGGATACGAAATGTCCCATCGGCTTTTTGTAATACTTCCGATAAAAAAATTCTCGCACAGGTTCTGAACAATTACGATCAGGAAACTACGGATTTTTATCGATGGAAAGTAGAATACAATCAGGGTGAAATTTCTGAATTAATAAAACGAAAATCAGGTATCGATTTTGGTGAAATTATTGATTTAATTCCCGTTAAACGCGGTGAATCAGGACGATTGATTGAATTGAAAATTGTAGGTACAAAACATTCCATAATTGTAGGTAAAGAACTGGAAATTCGTAAGTGGCTGTCAGAATCGCATTTATATAGTTCAGCATTTGTGGTTGATAGGTATGATGTTGTAGATGAAATTCCTCAGAAATTTCTTCTTACCGGTGCCGGCTGGGGTCATGGTGTCGGATTGTGTCAAATTGGAGCTGCAGTTATGGGTGAAAAGGGTTTTAAGTACGATGAAATTTTGCTACATTATTTCAAAGATGCACAACTTCAAAAAATATATAAGTAAAATCAATTTAAAATTATTTTCAATAACCCGTTCAAGAGTTTATCATCAACTAAATAAAGTTAACAATTATACATAAAAATGCCCTTTTTCCGAATAATTTGTCATTATTTCATTTACCTTTGCACTTTATTTTAATTAAAACAGAATTTTATACGTAAAATTGCAATGATAAATGAACAAAATTGAATACAGCATTCATCAAAATGAATTTGAATCAGCACTGAACGATCAACCCGATATGCTCGTAAAAATTTGCGGAATGAAACAAGCCGGCAATATTCGTCAGGTTGCGCTGTTACAACCCGATTTTATGGGTTTTATTTTTTATTCAAAATCGCCTCGTTATGTCGAACCATTCCCGGTTGAGATATTAAATTCGCTTCCACCCGGAATAAAAAAAACCGGTGTTTTTGTCAATGAAGACATTGACGATATACTCAAAACGGTCCATAAATACAATCTCGATGCTGTTCAGTTACACGGTTCTGATCTTGAGAAAGTTT
>CAYNGF010000175.1:0-5988 GCA_964396515.1 uncultured Paludibacter sp. | reverse complement strand
CGGTGAGTCAGAAAGTTATATTTGGCCATCGTTTTCGCCGGATGGTAGCAAAATAGTTTATACGGTTGCCGGCAAAGGTACTTTTGTGTGTACCATTGATGGGAAAAATGTGCAGTCGCTGGGTAAATTGAGCGCACCAAAATGGTTGAACAATAATTTAGTAATTGGAATGGACGATAGATATTTTGGTCAGGAACTAATTTCTTCCGAATTATTAGTAGTAAGCGTTGATGGTAAAATGAGTCAAATTCTCGCGACAGATAAAGCTATTTATCCGGAGCCTTCTGCCGATGGGCGAAAAATTGCTTACAGCAACAACGAAGGGCAACTTTTCATTCTGAATATTGACATTAAATAATGGGAGGAAAAATCATGAAAAAAATAAATATTATTATCCTTGGGTTGTTGATATTTACAAGCTTAAAAGCTGCTGATTTTACGGGCGTAAAAATTTATATAAATCCGGGTCATGGAGGCTACAATGGAGCAAACGACAGAAATTTAGTTACCATAAATTACGAACTGGGTGATACACTCGGTTTTTGGGAATCGTACAGTAATCTGCGCAAAGGATTGGCACTCCGCGATATGCTTCAGGCTTCTAATGCCACTGTTTACATGTCGAGAACTCTGAATCGTGAGGAAGACGACCGACCCTTATCAGAAATAGCAGAAGAAGCAAATGCCAATAATGTGGATGCTTTTCTCTCTATTCACAGTAATGCACTCGGAACAAATACCGGCACAAATTACCTGCTCTTACTTTATCATGGTTACGATAATGCTCCAACAGTAGAACAAAGTTTGCCAATGGCAACTGCAGCTTGGCCAAGACTTATTTCAAATCAACTTACAGTGTGGACTCATTACACAACATCCACCAATATCCGTGGTGACTTTTCATTTTATGGAAATACTTCCGGTTTGGGCGTTTTGCGTCCGTTAACTGTACCCGGTTTTCTTAGTGAAGGCTCATTTCACGATTATCAGCCCGAAACACACCGGTTACTAAACGATGATTACCGTAAACTGGAAGCAACTAACTTTTATCGTTATTTCTGCGATTATTTCGGTGCATCATTACCTTCGAAAGGTGTAATTGCAGGTTTTGTGAAGGGTAAAGACGAAACAATCAATCATCCTCGTTTTACATACAAAGCCGGTACGCACGACCGTTGGCTACCGCTCAATGGAGCTGGAGTAAAATTAATGAATGCTGCCGGCGATTCACTTGCATTTTATCGTGTAGATACCTTATACAATGGGATATTTGCGTTTCACAATCTTAACCCCGGAACTTATAAACTTCGATTAACTGCAAAAGATCATACAACTAAAGATAGTACTGTTACGGTAGCACCGGCTGTTACAACGTATGCTAAAATGTATCTGGTAAACGAAAATATTGTTGTTCCAAAAGATACAACTCCTGATTATCCTGTACCGGTTCAGGAGGCAGGTATCGTACCTTTAAAAAATTACAGATTCACAGAAACTTCCACTGCTACACCCGTGTGGTTAAATGAGGCAAAAATACGCAAAGCGATTTTTCGTAACGAAAAATTGTATGTATTGACCGAAACACCAAAAATAATTATTGCCAACGCTACTAATTATCAGAAAATAAGGGAAATGGATTTAACAGGTATCAGCGGGGGTATGATAACACTCAGCGATATTGCTTTTACTTCTGATGGTTATTTGCTAGCTTGCAATAAAGATACAGTAAGTTTACCGGAACTGAAAAACCGCTATTTCAAGGTTTATACATGGGATAATGATTCAGTAGCGCCAAAACTCTTATTCCAAACTCAAAGTCAGGCAAATTGGGCAAATGGCATTATTGGAGAAACTTTTGCCGTGAGTGGTCCGCGCTGGAAATGTAAAATTCATACCACATCGGTTACTTCAGGTTCATCAAAACAAATACGCATAGTTGGTTTGCAGTATGAGGAAGGTATCTCGGCAGTTGGTTACAAATATATGATGAGTACTACAGATTATACTGAAGCATTATGGGGAACAAAACCAAAATTTACGGTTTCACCCACGGGTGGCGATCATATAATTATTGATAGTGATAAATTGAAACCGCGCGAATATCAATTCGACTGGAGCAAACCTGATCGTGACCCATTGGTACTGAAAGGAACTTTTACTGAAAAATCAGGCTATAATCTGGAAAATGTGGTCTCGGGCAGCAATTTCTTCCGCCACGCTAAAAAGGTATTTATGGCATCGCCGGTTTGCAATGCCGATTCAACGCAAGTGGGAGTGGTATTGTTCGATGTTACCGATGGACTGCAGAATGCCGTGAAAATTTCTGCAAAAATAAAAGAAACCGGGCTTGGAGAAACGAAAGCCATTTATATGATGGCAGGTGCAAAAGTGAGTGGTTATGATATTGATTTGCTGGTTCTGGCACAAAATCAGGGAATTGGACGATATCGTAATCAAGCACCCGAACCTAAAGCCAATATCTATGCTTCGGCTCTCAAAGTTGATAATTCAGAAGGAAATCAAAAACTGAAATTCACACTGAACGAAAATGCTTCTAATGTTGATATTAATATTATAAAAGATAATGTAATTGTAAAAGTAATTCCTCTAGGAGCACTTGACAAAGGAAATCACACAATAAATACGAATTTCGACGATATGCAAGCCGGATACTATACCTGGTCGGTAACAACAACTACTGAATCAATTGATCGTCCGCTTAAAATATCGGACAATGCGAATCCACTTATGCAGTTTAATTATCCTTATGGTGTTGCGGTTGACAATAACCTTGATAGTCCGTTCTTTGGCAGGGTATATGTTTCAGAGTCTGCAGCAGGAACTTTGCCGGGAAGAAGTACGCAGGACGGAATATATATACTCGATGCTGCCCTTATGGATGTTACAAGTCAAGGATCTATGCCATACAATGGTGGAGTGGCTTGGGGAACTACAAGTTCAAGCAGTCCCTTCCGTGTTTCGGTAGGCGAAGATGGAAACGTTTTTGTATGCGACTGGAGCGATGCACATCCGGGAGTCTGGATAATGAATCCGGCTAATCCTTCCGCACCGTTTGTTCCTGTTTTTGATGGTCTGACAAAAGCAAGTTCAGGTCTTTCATCATACAATGGTGTTAACGTTCATGGTTCAATATCCCATTGTTATGTAACCGGAAAAGGTGAAGATAGACGTCTTTATACTTTCGATGAAGATTACACTAATGCCACTGCTACAAGTACCGGAAATTTATTACAGTATAATATCGGAACATTGCAAACACCTTATCAATCGGAACCAATTGTAGTGTATAACGATGGAGCCAATGGAAACCTGCAACAAAATTTCAATTCGTGTATTGCTCCCGATGGGCGAGGAGGTTGGTGGATTTCGCAGTACAGAAATGCCGATGCCGCTACAATCCCATCGTTGATTCATGTAAATACACTTGGTGTAGTTAATTTTAATTCAGGATTGACGCCTGATTTAATTGGCAACTCGCATCGCGGTGGTATGGCGGTTAATCATGATGGAACGCGCTTGGCTATGGGTTGTGATAATGAACTGAAAATATTTGAGGTAACATTTAATGCTTCAGGAATACCTGCATTGAAAAGACTGCATTCAATCAAACCTGCACTCGGACTTTACACAACAAGTGTTTCTTTCGACCGTGCCGGAAATGTATATGCTGTTTCCTATTCCGATAAAAGACTGGGAGTATGGGCACTGCCAAAAGCAGAAAATCAGTTTACTACAACTGCTCTGTCTGACCAATTTCTTGTAATCACTACAGGATTTAATGAGTCTGTAAGCAATCAGCCTTTGATTAAGGTTTATCCAAATCCTGCAAACGATTTGATTACAATTCAGTCAGGTGGTAAAGAATTGCAACAGGTTCAGATTTTCGACCTGAAAGGACAAATGCTGATAAACGAACTGCCTTCGCTAAGTCAGTTCAGCATGAATATTGGACATTTGCAGCCCGGAATTTATATTCTGAAAGCAAAAACTGAAACCGGTGTTGAAAGTATCAGGCTAATTATAAAGTAACTTCATTTACCAGAATTTTTTTTCTATTTAATTTTATACGTTTTTAAAATAAGATTTATTCATTACAATTTTGTTCAATAAATTATCTGAAAACCTTTTTAATCCCATTACCTACACTTAGGGAAGGGAATTGAAGGCTTTCAGATTAAAATTATTGCTTTTAAACATATTTTTTTGAATAATTATTAATGAATTATTCATTATATTTACAACGGAATTTTTTTTACGATCACAGTTTAATCCCTTTAAATTTAATTGTTATGAAAAAAATTACCTTATTTTTAATTGTAATGCTCAATGCTGTCATTGTTTTTGGGCAATATACAATTACTTCACTTTGGGAGTTTTCAGTTCAGAAAGGAAATTTGGGTACTGCAGTAGATGACGTAAAAAACGGTTTTGACATCAGCAATGATGGAACAAAACTTTATCTATCCACAAGAGCTACGGATGCAAATCAGGTAGCAATTTATGATGCTGCAACGGGAACACGTACAGGTTATCTTCCCGGAATTACGGGTTATGTATCTCAATATGGAGGAGATGTAGCTGTGGACGACATGGAGCTATTTATGTGAGTAGTGTAATAATTGGTGTAACTCCTGTTAAAATTTTTTGCTGGTCAAACGATGCTGCAACTCCGACTCTTTTCATTTCCACTACAGCACATACCGGCAGTGGCACAAACAGAATTGGTTACGGCATGGATGTAAAAATAAACACAGAAGGAAACGGATTTATTGTAATGCATAAAAATGGTACGAATGATTTTCTAATCTGGACTGTTACCGGAAATGTTCCCGATTCGCAGGATCCGGTTACTCTTACCTGTTCAGTTTCGAGTGGTACAATCATTTCAGATTCATACGCCAGAATATCAATTGTGGACGAAAATCATTTTTGGGTCGATGGAAATACTACCCGACCCCATTTGGTTACAATTACAAAAAACGGAACTGCAATTAATTCAACTCCTACTGCCCTTACAAACAGTACGATGAGTTCCCGAACAGATATTAACGTAGGTGTTGGAGGTGCAACAGAATTTAATCTTGCCGGCTCAAGATATATTGTTTTAGCTGCAAATAATCATGGCACTTCTTTTACTGAAGGACATATGGTTCGATTCCAAAAATTGCAACCTTCAGGCGTTGAAGTAGGAAGTGCTGTAATTGCAACTCTTCCTACTGCAGGTATGGGAAAAACAACCGATGGTTCTCATTTTGTGGAATCGGTGGTTTATGTTAACGGTAATGATGCCTATATTTATCTGATGGGAGGATTTAACGGCATCAGTGCGTTTAAAGTAACTGCCTTACCCATGAAAACTTTTACAGTAATCGTTCCAGAGGGTACCGAAAAGGTATATATTGCCGGGAGTTTTACCGAAAAAAACTGGGATGCCACTACTAATCCATATGAGTTAACTCCAACATTAAATCCGAATGAATTTACCGGAACTTTCCCTTGTGGTGATGATATACAATATAAATATCTTTGTGGCAAGGATTGGGATTATGAAGAAGGTGTATTCGATGGACCTAACGAACCCAAGCGGAGTACAAACCGTACTTACAATACTTCCGATATTGTACCTGTGTGGTATAGAGTTAATAAAATAACATTCATTGCCACTCCTAAAGCACAGGTAATGAATTTGTTTGTGAAAGGTAGCTGGGATGGTTGGACTACTGCCATAGAAATGTCGCCACAAGGTGGTGCTATGACCAAAGGTTTAAAAGTACCCAATCCTACCGGAATTGTTTATTTTGCAACTATAGGTGGAAATTCCGGCGATAAATTCCCTGCCAATACACAGTATAAATACTATACAAATCAGATACAGAATGAAAACTGGGAAGTCAACGAAGATGGAAGTCAACGCGATAATCGATGGGCTATTGCTCCGGTTATGAAGGACTATATTCCCCGTTTCGA
>CAYNGF010000174.1:2451-6101 GCA_964396515.1 uncultured Paludibacter sp. | reverse complement strand
AACCAGGGAGGAGAGGCGTATTGTAGGTGCGCTGTTGTGGCTGTTGATAGTTAGGCCCGTAGAGCTGTGGGTATATCTTACCATAAACCTCCGGGAACTGCTGAACAATCTTGTCAAGGTCATTGTCTGATATCTTACCCTTATTCTGCTGTTCAAGAACTTTCGGATAGTTGAATGAGCCCGGATACACACCTTTTGCTTTGAGTGCTGCCCGGATCTCGTCAAATTGTGATATTACTGTCTCTCGGGATAATACCTCTACCTGTGTGGGATCATCAAAACGTGAGGTATAAAAGCCTCCGGCAGCCTTAACGTCCTTCTTTGCTCTTTCTGTAATCTGATCAATTCTGCTTTGTGCTGCAATATTGGCCCTTTCGATCTGTCCTTCCTGGCTTAATTTTACCTGTCGTTCCCTCGAAGCATTATCTTCTGCACTAATCTTTTCTCTGGATGCTCTTTCAGCTGCTCCCTGCTCGGCTGCAAACTTATTCCTTGCCTCTGTCTGTCCTGCCTCCCATGTCCTTTGTGTCTGCGCTGCCTGTTGTCCCAGGTTATAATCAATGGCTGCCTTCTTCATTGAGAGATCCTGAAGCCTCAGTCGTTCCATATTCTCCCGGCTCTGGTCCTCCAAGGCGTTAAATCTCTGTGAGGCTTGCATGATTCCAGGATTAACGGCCCTGGGTGCGACAGATGCACCCATAGAACCCGTAACTCCTTCGGTAATCAATCTCAAGGCATCACCTATGGCGTTTGTACGCATTATCTTCTGCTGGCTTGCCTGGGCTTGTTTCTTGCGAGCTTCTTCTTCCTGGGCCAAGGTTTCATAATCGAACAAAGCAGAATATGGGTTTTCTGCCTGTCTTATTTTCTTGAGATCCGGGATGACGGGAGTAATCATATTGTCTGTATTTAAAGTCCTGCTATAAGTGGTGCTGCTGCCGTAACCGCCCTTTTTGCCTTGTTTACCTTCCATATGTCCTCAAGGGCCGTAAATGAATCCCCGGCCTGCGCTGCTCCTATCCCTGCGTTGACAGCGTTTCCCATGAAGTTAGTCCAGTTGGCTGCCTTGCCCTGAAGGTTCTGCATCTGTTGTGCATCCTGACCAGCCTTTAGGGACTGATACAGGCGATTGGTATAGTCCTGCTTCCTGGTCCCGTAGCCTGCGAGCTGGGTGGCTGCATTAGAATATCCCTGCCCAAGTTTGTCTGCGGTGGCTATCCTGGCTTCATCGGAGGCTCCCCGGATAGCGTTACTCTGGTCAACGGCCTTCATCCTCTTACCCATCTGGTCCCTGAGAAGCTGAAGTGTGGACTGAGCCTCTGCGCTATCAAGGTAGTTCTGGTTGTACTCCTTGTCGTACCAGGTCTGTAACTCTGATTTCTGCTTTGCGAGCTGGTTATCTACGGCTCTGTTGGCTCTTGCTGACTGCGCCCCCCCGAACAGGGAGGCTAAAACAGATACCCCACCTAAGATTTCGCCTATGCCTATCATGTGGATTTGTGTTAATTAACGTGCGCAATATGTTATTTCTCCGGATGATAAGCATGATTAATAAATCATTTAATCGGTTTAATAAGTCACAATCTATTACCATAAAATGAGAGCTTTGCAGAAAAATGCACTATGCCTTACGTTCACCGGAGTAAAGAGGATAAAATACAGCTCCTTCGTGTATGGCTCTCGATTGAGATGAACAGTAAGAAGTTTCATCGCATGACAGGCGTGGACCACAAGACGGTAATGGCCTGGGCCAAGAAGTTTCACAAGGAATTAGGTTTCGCCCTTCCGGAAAGACCATCACCACAGCCAAAGGAGAGAGATCCCTACGAGAAAATAGTAAGGGTCAAGGCATCCACCAAGGTCATAACCAAGGCCAAGAGGGTGATTGACCCTGCTAATCTGCTGCCGGAGGAACTGACAAAGGAGGAGGAGAGGCAGGATATCGACCTGGAATACTACAACCTGAAGAAACTCCTTCTGAAAAGGCTCAAGGATGTCATTGTCAAACAGAACAATACTAAGTACCTGGCCGAAACCCTGAAGATCATCACCGAGGTAGAGAATATGAAAGATCCTTCCGGCAAGGAGGCCCCGGAGGAGAAGAATATCATGCAGACCATAATGGCAAACATAGGTAAGCTCGAAATAAACAACAACAAACAGCAAAATGGAGAGGAAAACTTTTGAACTGGCAGGGATAGTCCGTAACCTTCCCGACAACCTGGTTAAAGACGGGACAATGATGGAGCTTATCAACCTCCGCATGAAGGATGGAGCGCTAAGGCCCGTTGGACTTAAAGCATCCTCGGCCTTTACTCCCGTTGATGTAAGGTTTATCCACAGCATTTCGAGTACGATAAAGGTTTATATCGGTGGAAGCGATCCTCACATGCTGGGCTATTGGGTTGAAGTCTCTGGGGTAATAGGAGCGGAGGTCATAACAAGTATTGACCGGACGGCAGATATGACCTTTGGGGTTCTTAAAAACGTCCTTGTAGTCAGCGAACACCAGAACGAAGTCTTCTCTTATATGATCTTTGACGAGGGAACAAATACATATAACGTCATAAGGGACCGATTCTTCCCACAGGACATGCCTCAGATGACTATTCAGAGAGTCGCTGTCCCTGCCGATGATGTTTCAGGAGATACCTTTGATGTAACCTACGACTCAGCCCTGGATGATGCTTTGTCCTCTCAGTACGTCAAGATGCAAAGAGAGAAGGCTAATGACGGCTATCTGTCCGGGAAGGTCCTTGTGCGCTTTGCCTGGGAGTTATTTGACGGGAGCCTTGTTAAGCACACCATTCCGGACCTTATTCCTACCTCAGAGATAACAACGGCCTATGCAAATGACGCAACTCTCTTTGACGGTGATGGAGGCTGGCAGATAACAACATCCTTCTCCGCTCAGAAACTTCAGTTTCAGGTTGTCTGCACAGCATTATGGCTCTCTGCCTTCCAGACCACATACAAAAACCTCATTCGTTCTCTGAGGGTTTATGTTTCTATGCCTAAGTCACCGGAGATCGAGTACATAGAAGCAGAGATTATTGCAAAAGACAGTAAGTATAAACCAGCATCAACAGCGTTTAACCGCACGGAGAGGCGGTACGACACAGCCGAGATAAAGAATTATGTTCCAGATCCGGCAAATGAGAACTGGTATCTGTTAAAAGAGTTCAAACTTTCTGACCTCGCTGCAGCCACGTGGACCGATCTTACAACGAATGACGAGGAGGACAGTGTTCAGGACCTCGGAATAAGGGAACAGCTCACCGTTGACAACTTCACCCATCATACTATTTTTGGCAAAAGGATGTTCTCTTACAACGAGAGACTATTCCTTGCAGACATAAAGAATGACCTGTACCGGAGCTTCCCCCTGGAAGGGCTTCTCTCGCAGTGGTCGGTTACAACCGGATCAGCATACGAGGTGGCAATAGAATACGAGGTCGTTGTTCCCGGGAACAAGACACTCAAGGTCCTCTCAGCCTGGCAAAGCCTTACATGGTATTCTGATCTCGATCCCACAGCCCTCGCTTTCAGCATAGCCCGAAGATATGACGGCTCTGGCATGATCGGCACGTTGTCATATTGGGGCTATCCCGATTCAAGGGCAACCAAAGCGAGGGTTGTAGTTAGGATAG
>CAYNGF010000174.1:0-2351 GCA_964396515.1 uncultured Paludibacter sp. | reverse complement strand
TCGGCATGGACATATTACGACACTAACAGGGTACAGGCAAGCGAGCTGAATAATCCTTTATATTTTCCGGCAATAAATTCGTACAGGTTAGGTTTAGGCACAGTCCTGGGGTTATCCTCCAATGCAATCGCATTATCCACAGGCCAGTTCGGGCAGTACCCTGTTTTTGCTTTCTGCACGGACGGGATATGGACCATGAGCATAGGCAATGGTGAAGTTCTTATCAATAATATTACCACCTTATCCCGGGAGGTGTGCAACAATCCAGACAGCATCACACCCATTGACGGTGGCGTTGCCTTCACAAGCGGGAAAGGTCTTAACATCATATCGGGAAACCAGGTCATCGAGATAAGCGAAATAGCAGAAGGGAAACATACCGGGCCTGTTTCTTCGCTGGCCTCTTACATCTCATGGCTTAATAGCGCATATATCACACCTTCCGGCCTGGGTGATCCTTCCTGCCAGGTCCCTCTTAATACTTTTCTCACCGGAGCGATAATAGGATATGACTACATAGAGAAGGAACTTATTGTCTCCAATAGCTCATATACCTATTCCTGGGTCTATAATCTCAAATACAAGTCCTGGCACAAGATATCGGAATCCTTTGTCCGCTTTGTTTACGACTTTCCGGCCTGTCATGGACTCAAAGCCTCCGGGTATATCTATAACATCAATTCAGAAACACTGGAAGGGACAGAGGGACTTGCCTGCGTGATGCTTGCAACCAGACCGATAAAACTTGGTGGGGTGGATCTCTTTAAAAAGATACATCGCCTTCTGATTGGTGGTGATATGGAGAACGCGCCCGGGATGTCATCACTCTCGATAGCCATATTTGCTACCACAGACTTCAACAACTGGTTCCTTCTCGACAACTCCCGTACAGTCACCCAAACAGACCGTATGCTCCTGGGGAGATCCAAGTATTCCCTACGGTGGGCCGTGCTCTGTTTTGCTGGCTTTGTGGGAGAAGATTCTTATTTCAACTACGCATCCTTCGATACAGAGGACCGTTACGGCAATAAGCTCAGATAAAATTGAGGGGTAGGGAATGTTTTTTACCCTACTCCCCAAAGTTTTCCCACCGCTTAAAAGTGGGAAAGGTCAGGAGAAATAAGTGTATTCTTTACACGTATTACACCACAGCCTCTTGTGGTTTTCTCAGTCCCGCCAGTGCTCTCAGGAATGTTTTCAGCTCCCTGTAGCAGTTAGCAATATTCATTCGCTCCTCCCGGGAGAGGCAGGCAAACTCATCTGTGGTTGAGTAGTTAATGAATGTATCTTCAAGAACCGGGAGGTATTCTTCGGGGTCCCGGTTCAAAAGAAAATTATTCGTAGCGGAGGTGACAAGGATTGTTCTCTCCAGGTTAGTTGATTCTGACATTGCTCGGAAGAATTATAGTAAGGGATTAATGCTGTCATTACTTTCGCTCTTAAAGTAAAACTATTCTTAAACAAAAAAAACGACTGTGTTATTTAACACAAGGGGCGATCCTTTATCAACCGCCCCTTAATCAAAAAGAGAGAGAGTTACGCTGCTTCTTTTCTTGCTTTCTTAATAAACTGATGAATAAACTCCCTGCCTACCTCCGTCCAGTAGGTATGGATCTCTGTTTTTTCCACGCCAAGGCTGTCTGTGTAATGGATTGTCTTTGTCTTGGTGTAGCCCTTGTTTTGATATTGGCTAAAGAGCACCCATGTCTTGCCTGACTTGAAGATTATCTTATTGCGGTGCAGCATACCATTGAGGGCATATGCAGACATCCCAAGTTCTTTTGCGATTACTGTAGTTGTAATCGCTGTCTCGCTCTGCAGGACGCTATTGTAATAATCAACTTTCCCTGCTGACTCTTTGAGTTGTTTGTGCTGCAGTTCGTTCTGTGCCCTTAATCTTTCTTTCTGTTCCCGTTCTTCTTTGAGGGCAGTTGCAAGACGAATGATGGTGTCGGGATTAAGCAATGTTTCCTCAATCTTCTCAGGGGTAAGGTAGGCTCCGTGCTTGCGGATTGACGGGAGCACTTCTGATGTCACCCACTTCTGCATAGGCTTTGCCATCAAGCTATCTGAACGAAGAATGACAGTATAAAGTCCTGACTCAGTGACAAAGGTTGTGTTTCCCTGACGACCTATGTTAAACATATACCGTTCATCTTCATCCAATCTTTGAGCTACTTGCGCAGCATTTTGGATATTTAACGCCCTGCAGATATCAACAAGGCAGAATAACGGATCTCCGCTTTCATTTACTATTACCCGGACTTCTCCGAGCTGTTCGTTATTAAAAACTTTTAGCGAGTTCATATAGAACTTTTTTATTCATTGATCTTCACTGCTCAATTTTGAGC
>CAYNGF010000173.1:0-6121 GCA_964396515.1 uncultured Paludibacter sp. | reverse complement strand
GCTACATAAAAAGGCATTACATTGAAGCCCTCGTTAGTTTTCCAAACGAGTTTTTTCTCAAAATCAGCTCCTTTGAGGTCTGACTGGATTTTTTCCATCCATTGTTCGCGTGTAACTTCAGGAAAATCAGCCAGTAAGTTTAATTTATTTTCAGCCATAATAATTATAAATAGAGTTAATTCAAAACAGGGTGCAAAATTACTACTTTTTATCGGTATAAAACACTGTTTATTTGAAAAATAACGCCTAATTATTGAAAAATTTCTTTAAATAAAAACCTGTATTTTTCTCATTTAAAGATTGAAGAAGTGATAAAAGCTCATTTAATACGGGTAGCGCTCAAAATTCGAACATTATCAATTGGACGGTCAAATTTACCAGTTTTAACTACCGAAATATTGCTTACAATGTCCAAACCTTTAATAACTTCGCCAAAAACAGTATATTCGCCATCGAGATGTGGTGTACCACCAATGGTTTTATAGCTTAGGCGTTGTTCTGGATTAAAAGTAAATTTCTTTTCAACTTCAACCTTTTTTTCAGCATCTGTAAGGAGTGAATCGCGTAAATGAGCAATTTGAAGATTGTTTAATTTTATTTTCTTTTCAGATAGATTTTTCGAAAGCACTTCCCAATTTTTATCAAACAATTGCTGAACATATTTAGTTTTTCGTTTCATTTCAAGGGTATCGAGTTGTGCATCGGTAAAAAATTTTCCCTGCACCAGATAAAATTGAGCACCCGATGAAGCTCTTTCAGGATTTATATCGTCGCCTTGACGGGCAGCAGCAAGAGCACCTTTTTTGTGAAAATATTTCGGATAAACAATTTCAGCAGGTATAGTATAAGACACATCGCCCGAACCAAGCATCTGATTCTTCCTTGCATTACGCGAAACGGGATCGCCTGCCTGTATCATAAAATCGCGTATTACACGATGAAAAAGGACTCCATTGTAATACCCCGATTCCACAAGTTTTACAAAATTATCTCTATGCAATGGAGTTTCGGCATAAAGTTTCACTACTATCGTTCCCTTGGTGGTTTTAAATTTAATCACCGGCTCGTTATCGTTTCGTGTGCTACATGCAGTAATAACTGCAATTAAAACAAGCATTAAAGCAATTTTATTGATTGTTGATTTCATAATAAATATTTTTTACAAAAGTAGCTAAAAGAACAAACAAAGGTAACTGCTTAATTTGAATGTTTCATTTAAAAAAAATGTTTTGTAGTTATAAGTAACATTTTTCAGGTTATAAGCATTAAATTACAGAAATGTGAACTTATCAATAAAATAGAGTATTTGTAGAAAACTGTTTTTTCTCAACACTTAAGAAGATGTAATGAATAGTTCTCAAAAAATTATATTTTTGTAAAAAGTTAATTTATGGGAGACTGTAAATTACCACCTTTTTTATAAAAAAGTTATTTCCAATATGCTGAAAAATCAATCTAAACGAAAAATTTTTGAATTACCATTAGGTTATCGGATATTAAGAAGGTATGTTTATTATACTTTCAGAGAATATTTCGATGAAATTTCAATTACAGGCAAAGAAAATTTACCTGAAAATGCCCCCATTATATTTGCTCCAAACCATTTGAATGCGTTAATGGACCCATTGGCAATGTCGCTTATATTTCAATACGATAAATCAACCATCTATCTTGCCAGAGCGGATGTTTTCAACCAGAAAACTATGGTAAAATTTCTGAATTACGTCAAAATTCTTCCGGCATTTCGCATAAAGGATGGTTTCGAGAATTTGGGTAGGAATGCCGAAATTTTTGAAACTTGCAAAGAGGTTCTCAAACAAAAACACAATTTATGTATCATGCCTGAAGGTAATCAGGAAATTGAACGAAATGTGCGTCCTCTTGTAAAAGGTTTATTTCGTGTAGCATTTTCGGCTCAGGAAGAAACAGATGCTGAAATTTTCATAGTTCCGATTGGGTTAGATTATGACGATTTAATAAATTTCGGAGAAAATCTGATTATTAATATTGGTAAACCTATAAGTGTAAAAAGTTACAAGCAAGCCTATACAGAAAATCCTGTGAAAACCACTAATGAACTCAGGAATAAACTGCGTAATGCTTTGATTGAATTAACAGTACATATTGATACAAAAGAAAATTATGCTTGCTTTGAAACTCTTTTTAATGTTGCGACTGAAAGCATTTCGGCAACGAATAATTTAGAAAAAAATCCTGTAAAGAAATTTGAGCTCCGAAAGAAAATTGCCGAAAAACTTGTACAATATGAAAAAGAAGATGAAAAAATAACTGAGAATCTTAAAGAATTGTGTGAGCGATACAATCAAATATCAAAGAATTTAAACATAAAATTTGCAGATATTAATTACTTATATTCGATCAGGAGAAAAGAATACTTCTCCATGATAAAACTCGTCTTACTTTTTCCTGTTTTTGTATCGGGTTTTATTTTTAATGCTTTGCCTTTTTACACGCCCCTTTTAGTACGAAAAATTGCTAAAGTGGAATACAAAGGATATTTAAGCTCTATAAATTACGCCACCTCAATCATCAGTTTTCCTCTTTTGTACATTTTGCAAAGTGCCATTATTACATTCGTTGTCGGATTAAATTTTTGGTGGTTTTTGTTCATTATTCCACTTCAGTTTTTTTTAGGAAAAATAGCTTTTTATGGTTGGTATAAACCATTTAGAGATGTATTAAGCAGTTTTAAAATACGTAATCTGAAGAAAAAATCAACAGAAAACTATGCTAACCTAAAAAGTATCATCGATGAAATAATAAAATTACTGTATCCGGAAATTTTACTATGATTTTAAAAACAAAAAACTTTTCATGCAAAATACATGAAAAGTTTTTTTAAGAATATAGGAATTAAAACTACTTTATTTATTCTCGAGATAATTAATTATTTTGCGTAAGTTACTTAAAAACAAGGCTAAAAGCAGCGACAAAACTACCCCACCCACTAAAGCAAGGACAGTGTATTTTAACCGGTTGTTAACCGGATTCGCTATAACAACAAAGTTTGATGGAAAATCAACAGGGCTTACACATTCGGCAAGTTTATTTTCTGCCCATCCTTTTCTGCTATTAATTTCAAGTAATTCACCGTAAAAAAGTTGTTTCCGGTTTTCACCTACAAACAATTTATTGTTTTCAAATTTAATTTCGTCATTAGCATTTTTAAAATACATCACTTTAGCCAAACTATCGATTCGTTGTAATTCTGCATCACAAATTTTTATCTGGTCAAGGAATGAGTTTTTTTGTGCTTCGAACTGAGATGCTAAAATTGGATTAGCAGAAAAGTATTTTTTTAAGTATTCCTGAAAAACAGGGACTTGTGAAATATTTCTTGTTCTGATCTGAATATAAACCCTATCTCTCATTTTAACATTCAATGTATCATCCAACGAATGACTCTGTTTAAAATCTATCTTATCCGCAGTTCCATCGGCAAGATAATCGATAACATCAAATGTGCGAATTGAAATTATATTCTTCGAAATACTATCCGGCAGACCCATTTTTGTAGTGAGAGACAGATTATCATTAGTTGCTATAGCCTGTTCAAGTTGTTTGCAAATTTCCTTCACTATTTGCGCTTCGCCCCCATGAATTATAGCCATTGCTTCGGCCTTATATTTTTTTGCGGATGGACGGGATAAATAAAGACCGGCTGCCAGACTCAAAATCATAACAAAAATTGTTACCCACTTGTAACTGTAAAGTAACTGCAACGATTTTCCTGCAATATTTATCAGGTTAATAAAAGTTCTTTTTATCCACTGAAAAAAAATTGACAGGAGCTGAAGTAAGTTTAATTCCTTCATTTCTTTTTGTTCGTTCATAATAATCAGAAGTTATGTTTTTTCAATATTAATAAATTTATTAAATTACAATTTTTTTAATATATTATTCATTATCAGAATTTTCCATCATTTTGTTTTCTGGCATATCAACTTCATTCTCATCATCTTCATCCCATATTGTTACAGGTTTTTGAGGTCCTTTATGTCGGTAAATTACCGCAAGTATCAAACCTGATATACTCCCTGTAAGATGTCCTTCCCAAGAAACCGGATCGTTTACCTGCCAGGGAAAAACATGCCAAACCATGTTGCCATACAAAAAAGTGATGATAAGCGAAATAGCAATTAGCGGAACATGCTTACGAATTAATCCACTGAAAAAAAGAAAAAAAGCCAATGCATATATTAAGCCGCTTGCACCAATGTGCCAACTCTCTCGTCCAATAACCCATAGCAAAACACCACTAACCAAATTTGAAAAAAATAAGATTGGAAGAGCCAGTGGTTTATAAAAGTAAAACAAAGATACAGATAAAATAAAAAACGAAAAAATATTATTGAACAAATGCTTTAAATCCGCATGTATAAAGATATAAGTAAATACTCCCGTTATACCTTTTAAACTTCGGGGATAAATACCTGCACTATGAAAATCCAAGTCCATGCCTTTTTCGAAAATAAAAGTTAGAATCATAAATATAACCAATACAGTTGGAACAAGTAAAGCATCGAATAACTGTTTTTGGTTTTCTTTTTTATTTTCGCTACTCAACATAAAATTTCGCTGATTTTTTAATCCGCAAAATTAAAATTTTTATATTCAACGAAAAAATTGTGAAAAAATTGCATGTAAAAAATATTTTTATGATACTTCAAATTGTGATAAACATCCTAATTAAAAAAATTGTAACAGTGTGATAAATTAACAGTTACAAAACATTTAATTATTCATTATAAAAAATTTAATTATTAAGAGCCTTTTTACTGTCAAATTATTGCTTTTAATCCGAATAATTTTATTAATTTGCAAAGCGAAAGAATTCGAGTACTGAAATTTAATAAAATTTGCTCAATTCAATTAAAATCAATTTGTTTTTGGAACTAAACCCATTTAATATTATGAGTTATCTTAGTTTTAACAAAACACTGCTTATTAATCTAGAAAAGTCTTTATCGAAAGAATTACTCAGAACAAACCGAGCAGGTGCTTATAACAGCACAACACTTATTGAGTGCAATACACGCAAATATCACGGACAACTTGTAGTGCCCGTTCCTGAATTAAACGACAAAAATCACGTATTGCTCTCTTCTTTCGATGAAACAGTAATTCAGCATGGGGCAGAATTTAATCTGGGAATTCACCAATATGAGGGAAATAATTTCAGTCCGAACGGACATAAATACATAAGAGAGTTCGACTGTGAAATTATTCCCCGCACAATATATCGTGTAGGCGGAGTGATACTTTCGAAAGAAAGACTGCTCGTGCATGGTGAATCAAGAGTACTTTTCAAATATACACTGCTTGATGCACATTCACCTACAATATTGCGTTTCAAACCATTTCTTGCTTTCAGGTGTGTTGACAGTTTAACACATGAAAATGATCGCGCTGACACTTCTTACGTCGATAGTTCTTATGGTATAAGCATGTGTTTATATGAAGGTTATCCCAGACTTTACATGCAGTTTTCCAAAACCAATACTTATGTTCACAACCCACTATGGTACAAAAATATTGAATATTACAAAGAGAGGGAAAGAGGTTATGCCAGTACCGAAGATTTGCTGGTACCGGGCTATTTCGAAATGCCAATGAAAAAAGGTGAAAGTATAATATTTTCTGCAGGCATTTCCGAAACAAAGCCTCGCAGTTTGCATGATTTATGGACAAAAGAACTTAATCCACGTTTACCACGTAATGATTTTTTTAGTACTCTCAGAAATTCAGCACAGCAATTTTATAAACGAGAGGGCGATAAAACTTATATACTTGCCGGCTATCCATGGTTTGGTGCACGAGCAAGGGATCAGTTTGCCGCATTGCCAGGATGTACAATCCATATCGACCGTATGGATTATTTTCTGGATACAATGAAAACAGCAGTTGAAGAAATTAGGTTGTTTTTAAATGGTGATACAAAAGGAATAAAACTACAAAACATCGAAGACCCTGATGCATTATTGCTGTTTATATGGGACATACAACAGTATGCACATGAAGCAACTACAGAAGAAGCTTATAAAAAATATGGCGATATCGTTGCAGAAATTATTTCATTTATTCGAAAACAAAATCATCC
>CAYNGF010000172.1:0-6267 GCA_964396515.1 uncultured Paludibacter sp. | reverse complement strand
TTTATTTTACTGATAATCTTATGTTTATGGACTTTTTAAGGGTCGACTATTTATAGTCGAAAGATTTGAATAAATAAGGAGTAATACCTATTAAGTTGATAGCGAAAGGTAAAAAATGTAAATAGTCGTACTTTTTAAATCTAATTGAGTCAGTTATCGTTGTTCGGATATAAAAATACAGCATTACCGGAATAAGATAATAAAAGGGAGAAGCATGATTCAATAATATGGCAAATAACCAAACTGATCCACCTTCAATCATTAAACTAATTGTAATGATATATACTGATAGCATAGTAATAAATGTGCTTAAAAATATAATTCCATGTTTCTTCTTCCAGTTATTTATTAACATTAAAAGCGCAAGAGTAATATTCAGAATAGATATAAATACAATAGGCGACAATTTCATAGAAAAAATTTATATAAAATTAACTAGTTAATTTATCAAATACAAAATTTATCAAAGTTATTAAGTAATTGATAAAGTTTAATTGAAGATTAAAAAAATACTCCTACTTTTAAAAATTAGTACAAAAATAAAACTTTTACATTTAATCAGAAAGAATTTTTTATATATCTTTGTTCTTTGAAAAATTTTAATTTTTCATCTTTTCATTTAGTTGGTTTGAGTTAGTTGTAGAAACTCTCGAACATAAAACCTTTAATAATCTGATACTTTAAAAAAGCTTTTTTTAATTAAGATGCTTTTATATATGCTTCGAAGTTCAGATTTTTTTTGTGGAGGGAAATTATCATATACTAACTACATAGCACATTTTAACAGACTGTTTATGTATTTTTAAAAAAATACAAGAAATTAGTAAAAACGGCAAATATTTAAATGATTGCATTAACATATAATTATTTTATAATATGAAAGGTAACGGTTTTTGGTTTCAGACTTATGTAATTTTACTTTTTTTGTTTCTTTTTCAAGCAAAAAATTTTTCGCAAAATTCTTTTGTTTTAGATATTTCAGGTCAAAATCTTAATTTCCTGAATGCCAACAGAACATTGATATACAATGCCGGAAACAATGGATTGAATGCAGGCTCTAAATGGAGATACGATAATCTATTAACTATGAATGGATTAACCATTTATGGAATTTTCACTATCCTGGAAACAAACAATGCATCCATCACTACTTTTGATGATGAAACGGCAGGAACAGGTTTACCCGGTAGGTTTCAACCGCGCATATCTATAAATACAGCCGGAGGATATATTTTATATTCACTTGAATTTTTTGAGGTAATAACTGATAGCAGGCTATATATATCTGATTATTATTTTACTGCTTTAGATATTGATGGAGGCGAATTTGTTGAAATTGGTGGATACTCAAGTTATGAAGTAAATGAAACTTGCGCACTTACCGTTACGAATAATGCAACTTCCGGACGTACTAAATTTCAAGGACCTACAACAGAACTAACTGGTATTACTTTCGAAAATACAGCCGCCTTTATTGCAAGGTATAATTTCCCCTATGCTCAACTTACATTTGCCCTTGGCAAATCATCAATTGGGACAAATAGACAATATTCCACACAATTTGGTACAGTTGGTGGTGTTTTTCCTAACCCAAACACTACCAACAACGTAAATAAAATAATTGCTATAACAAAAACAGCCGATACAAACAGATTTGCCTCGGGTTCCAATCACAAATATACCATCACCCTTGAAAATTTAGGTAGTACTGCCGATAGTGTTACATTAAGAGACACTTTACCCACAGGATTAACTTATGTACCGCACAGTACAAGCATATACATACCGGCATCGAATGTAATTGACAGTTTAAAAGATGTGTTTAATCTGGCTTCATATTCACTAAATAGTGGTTCAGTACTATGGAAATCAAACTGGACTGAATTTGGCGACAACAACTCAGCGGATTCAACAAACACAAGCTATATTTATATTTCAGCAAATAAAAAGCTAAAGTTCAGGGCATTACCCAATGGAAACACTTATATAACCCGAACCTTTGATTTAAGCAGAGCGCATAGTGCGGTGCTTAGTTTTACTTATCAAACTGTAACTATGGGATCTGAAAGATTGGATGTACAATTGTCAACGGACGGTGTTAGTTTTTCTACTATAGGATATATAACAGGTAATACTACAGGAAATCCCAGTTACACTATACCTTCACAGTACTTTACATCAAACAGTTATATACGATTTGTGAGCAGCACTGATGCATGGTCGTCGGGTGGAACAAGTTATATTGCCTATATTGATAATTTAAAAATAACTTATTACTACTCAAAAGCTGCCGAAACAAGAACAAATGCAGTTACCGGCGGAACACTTGCCAATGGTGTACCTCCTGCCATACTAACTAATGCTGATCAAATTACGCTTTTTCCGGGTGTTAAGGCAACTGTAACATTTGACGTAGCCGTTGATTGTAATGCAAAAGATTCAATTATCAACTATGCCACTGCATCATGTCCAGGTATATCAGGAGGTTCTGTTCGTGCTTCACACATTGCTTATGTAAACCCTAATGGAGTTAGCGCAAGTAGATGCGGAACAGGAACAGTTACGCTTACAGCATCGGGCGCATCAACGGGACAGGATTATAAATGGTACAGTCAGGCAACCGGAGGAGTTCCGCTTCAAACCGGTGGGAGTTCTTTTGTAACTCCTCCTGTTTCTGCTTCAACCGACTATTATGTATCTCTTTATAATACAACAACCGGATGCGAAACCGGAAGAACTAAAGTAACAGCCATTGTTTCTTCCGGTGTAAGCGGAACCGGTACAATAAGTAGCACTACAGGCAGAAACGGGTCAACATTAAATACAGGCGCTCAAAGTCCTTCGGGTGCAGTAAATACTACCGGAGCCGGCACTGTCGCATGGACAAATCCGGGATATGTTACAGGCGATGATGCCAACAAAGCAACAGCAACAAACATACCTGCGAATGGCTATTCAAACTATTTGGATGTAGCTTTCCCCAATTTTTCTTCGTTAATACCTGCATTATCCACCATCAAAGGAATAGCTGTTAGCATTCAGAGAAGTGGTAGCAGTACGTCTTCGAATGGAATTAGAGATTATATAGTTCAATTGCTCAAAAATGGGACAGCCGCCGGAGATAATAAGGCTGTAACCGGTACAAACTGGCCAACAACAGAAACTGCAGCAGCATATGGCGGAAATGACGATTTATGAGGAACAACCTGGAGGGCGTCTGATTTTTCCGCAATAATGCTCCGCATCCAGGCTTTTAATGCAAACACAAGTAGTACAAGAACAGCCAGTGTCGATTATGTATCAATTACAGTGTATTATTCAGTGTTTGGTGATGACCAAAGCAGTGTAAATTTTTCTGTTTCAGGTATTACTGGCGCTACCAACTATACATGGACAGCACCCACCGGAGCTACCATTGCTTCCGGTCAGGGTACAAGTTCAGTATTAATGAATTTCAACAATGCAGGCCAATCAGGCACCTATAATGTATGTGTTACTGCAAAAGATGCCTGCGACAATCAATTACAGACCTGTTCAACCATCGGTATTTCTGATAATGTGAATCTTGAAATTTCAGGAATTGTTTATAATGATCCCGATGGCTCCGTAGCACCTAAAAAGGTTGATGGCACACCTATATCAACAGTTGGCGATCAACAACTATATGTAACTATATCGAAAACCGGAACGGGTACTATTTTTTCATTACCGGTAAATGACGATGGCACCTACCGATTTACTAATTTGGAAAGCGGATCCGGAATTTACAGTATTTATATCAACACAAGAGCCTTTGGATACGGGCAAACAGCATCATCAGGTCTTCCTGCCGGTGCAAGTTGGGCTGGTGAAATCAATAATGATGCCAATAACACTTTAACAGGGCGAACCTCCACGGTTGGATATCTTACAAATTTAACAGCCGGAAACGAAACCAATGTCAATTTTGGCATTACAGTCTCAAATCCTACAGCAAATAATGATTATGCAACTACAAATGAAGATACATCAGCTAATATTAATATAACGACAAACGACTCATCACCGGTAAGCACTATTAATGTATCAACTGTAGATTTAGACCCCAATACGTCCGGAATACAAATTACTTATTTAACCAGCAATGGTATTTGGACAGTTAACGGAAGTGGAGTTGTTACATTTCAACCTGCTGCTAATTATTTCGGGAAAGACTCAATAGAATATACTGTAAAAGATAATTTAGGTTACATTTCGAATATTGCAAAGATTGTAGTTACAATTAATCCGGTGAATGATGCTCCATCGTTTACAAAAGGTGCAGACCAAACTATAAATGAAGATAGCGGAGCACAAACTGTTAGTAACTGGGCTACCAATATTCTGAAAGGTCCATCAAACGAATCGTTGCAAACTGCTAATTTCATTGTTACCAACAACAATAACAGTTTATTTAGCGAACAACCTTATATTGATTCAAATGGAACTTTACACTATACACCTGCATTAAACGCGTATGGAGTGGCGACTGTAACTGTAAAATTAAAAGACAACGGCGGTACCGATAACGGTGGAGTTGATGAATCAGAAACGAAAACATTTATCATAACTGTAAATTCTGTTAACGATGTCCCTGTTGCAATTAATGATATTAATACTACCTTCGTTAATATACCCGTTGGTGGACAGATTTTAACCAACGATAGCGATCCGGATAGTGATGTTTTAAGTGTAACTGCCGAGACCAAATCCACTGCTCACGGTAGTGTAGTTATTAATACAAATGGAACGTATACTTATACTCCATCTAACGGTTATACCGGAAAAGATAGTTTTACATATACTGTTTGCGATAATGGAAGTCCTCAATTATGTACTACTGCGACAGTAACTGTAAATATCATGTCATTGCCAACAGCACAAAACGTAGTTCTTGCTGCAAACAATGATTATTACTCAGGAAATTCAGACAAAACTATATCCGGTCAGATTTTATCAAACGATTTTGACTCAAAAGGAAACAGTTTAAGTGTGAGTTCTCCTTTAGCCGATACCGATGGCGATGGCTTGGCAGATGATATTATTTCACTTGCATCTGGTGTTACCGTTTATGGCCGAAATGAAAATAATCAGATAGTGGTGGCAGGCTCATTAACTGTAAACTCTAATGGTACATTCACATTTGTACCAAACAGCGGATTTACAGGTAATGTTCCATTTAATTACAGTGCAAACAATGGAACCACTACCAATTCGGCAAGTGTACTTATAGCCATTGTTAATAGCTCGGTTAGTAATACTACTTTTGCTACCGATGACAGCTTTCTGGGCTTTGAAGATACAAAAATCACAGGAAACCTGAAAAGCAATGATTACGACTCAGAAGGAGATTCACAAACAGTAAACACTACTCCGGTTTCGAATCCAGCACATGGATCAGTAGTACTAAATGCTAATGGAACATTTACTTATACACCCGCAACAGACTATTACGGACCTGATAAGTTTATTTATGAAATTTGCGACAATGGTACACCACAAGCTTGCGACAGAGGTACAGTATATCTAAATGTAGCGGAAACAAAAGACTATTGTGCGTGGAGAAGTATAAAAGATGGTACATGGGAAGATAATACGGTTTGGAAAGGGCTGGATTGTGCAACAAAAGAATGGGAACTTGTACCTATAGCACCAAACAATGACCGTCCGATTTATATATATGATAATGTAAACTTATCAACAAGTGCCAATATTGCAGCAGATTCAGTTTACATAAAACCAAGCGGTGTTATATCAGTTCCAACTACTGCTACCTTTACTGTAACCGATCAATTGATATTCGGAATTGACACTATTGGTAATGCAGGACAGTTAAATTCAAATGGAGCTTGTAATAATGTAGTTACTACTGCAGCAAAAATTATTGTCCGTAAAGCGCTTGATTATACTTGGGATTTCATTAGTTTTCCGTTTGAAGTTACCGCGAATAATGTTTTTTTGGCAGGAACAAATACCAATGCTATTTGGGGAAATATCAGACCAACCGCAACTACCAATGCAAGTTTTTACGCGGCTCAATACGATGGTCAAGCAAGATCATTAAATCAAAACCCAACATCAACCAATAGTAATTATTTTGTCAATGTAACCAATTCCACATTTATTCCTGTGAGAGGTTATATTATATCAGGAGGTAGAGCAGGTGCTGATTCGATTGACTTTGTGGCAGCAGTCGGAACACAACTGACTTTATGTAACGGAAGTTACGCTCCTGAACATTATTTGAAT
>CAYNGF010000171.1:0-6280 GCA_964396515.1 uncultured Paludibacter sp. | reverse complement strand
GAGTATAACCAAGTCTACTCGGGATATCCGTGTAGTATGACCCTTGTTGGCCATCGAGTTTATCAGAGTCCAACTCTGATCCACTTCCATCATACGGTAGGAGAGCTGCGAGAATCTCCTGTCCGGTTTGATCTGCAGTAGCACCTGTTTCAATACCATCGAGCTTTATTACTTGTGCAGGGGTCATGAACCCCGCAGTTTCAGCAGTAGCTCCACTGTGTAGTGCACCACCACTTCTACTGCCGTGAGCTGTATCGTTGAACCGGGCAGCAGGAAGTGTTCCTGCGTTGAGATTATCAGCGTTACGATAGTATGACCCTTCTTGACCATCCAGTAAATCAGCGTTCAAGTTGGTACACAAACTTGTTGTACCTACGGCAAACGGTTTGGATACCTCGATCAACTGAGTTGAACTGTTATAGCGCAACCCTTTGCGTGTCTCTTCATCGCCAGCGAGGTTGATCCAGTTATCCGTTCGTATGGCTATAGCGTCACTCTCGAACTCCACGTCTGACAGGTCCAGACCTGTGTCAATCTCAGCGTTACCAATTTGGTCTACACCAATGGCTGCCCCAAGATTGGCTGTGGATGCCCTCACTCGTAGACCAGTGCTGATCTTTGCGTCCTCATCGTAATCTACAGCATTCTGAGAATGCGCTGTAAGACGCATTATGGTGCGCATACTGTTTGCGTCTGTGTCAGCACAGCGTAATTCAAAGTCGCCAGACAGCGTTGTTTTGGTCAATCCAGCGCCTGCTGCATAGTCATCAGCTACACAGTAGATACCCACAGTGCGCCCGTCTACCGTTCGTTTTGCGTAGGCAGCTAAAGCGTAACCAGCAGCGTACAAACTTTCGTTCACCACATCAGTGGATACACCAGACTCAACTTTGGTTTGACCTGAAGTACCAATAGTGCTTCTAAGGTATAACCGGGATTTAACACTGGCTGTGTCTGTAGCACTTGTGCCGGTGTAGTTGGCGTCCCGGTAAACCGATAGAGTGTATCCATCGGTCTCCTTGGCGACTGCTCGTTGTATCTCATAGTATCCAGCAGCTCCACTGCAGAAAGTCTCAGTGACACCCGGTAGTTTACCATGGTGTACCAAAGAGTTGATCTTGCGAACATTCGCCCACTTGATAAGCTTGGTTCCTGCGTTCAGTGTGCCATCAATACGATAGTCTTCCTTGGTCAACCATATGGTTCCACCAGAAGCCGGTAGCCAATCTATGGCAGACTGAAAGGCATCCGTATCGTCATCGACACCAGTCGCACCAAAGTCTTCCACACAGCACCTATCACGTAACCGTGTCGCTACATCTCTGGCTACACCGTCAGCACCACTTTGCACCCACGGAAGGTACGACTGTCCGTAGACTTTCAAAGTGTATGTATCGTCAGGCAAAACACCTATACCAGTGTTCCCCTGGAGGAAATTCTTTGCTGTACCAGACATGTACAGGTTATACCGTCCGGCAGCAGCAGAGAGAAGCCCGTAAAACCCATAGTTGTTCTCCGCACCTGTCAAACTATCACTTACCTTGAAGCCTGCCTGTGTGGTAACATCTCCGCCCAATGTTGGTTGACTGGCACAGTAATGCGTCAGGGCAGCCAAGGTTGTCCCGGTTTTCACTTTGGGATACGAACTGAATGCTTGGTGTTCTGTTGAGACATCCGGTTGGACTTCACCAGTTACCTTTACACCCACAGTGTTCACCGCACCAGTTGGAGCCAGAGAAACATCCAGACCAACACCAGCAGTTGGCGCAGTAGCACCAACAACTGCGCTACCTGTGGACGCAATACGTAAACGTGTTAAACCACTGGAAGCTATTGCTATACTGTGTGTGTCAGGAGCAAACAATCCTCCACCCGAGGTGAACTTGAGAGAGGGACTTTCTGCCGACCCTGCGCCAAAACTTTGGTTTTCCCCAAGCCACTCATTAAGAACCTGTAGGCTTAATGAACGGTAATCATTCAGGATATCCAGGATGAACACATGATTCTCATTTAGATTACCTTTGGTGATGGGGGGTTTTGCTGAGATTAACCAATTAGCCATTTAATCCCCCTCGTTGAAGTAATCCATGCAAAAGTTGTTCTGGTAGTCCACACAGAACCACTGGCCGTAATCAACCATTTTTTCTGGTGCGACTGCTCCTGGATCTTGGGGTGCCTGTTGGTCTTTCTCAAGAAAAATGATGTCTGTATGTGTGTACATGGACACCCCTTCCGTGTAAAAAAAGGGAGACACACAGTTGAGCATGTCTCCCTATAAGTTTACGCTGTTTTCATTTCAGCACAGCAAGCAGGACGTAGGTATCCATGCCCCATAGCATACCGGGCAACCAAAACGGTACCTTGATGCCAAGTGCTGTACTCCTGCTGAACAGAAAGGCTCATCAGCTTTACAGTCGCTGCGGCTTGGGGAGTCCAAGCAATACCTTTGACAGTCGATGCGTCAACACCGTGATACGCCCAGCCGGACATATCAGAAGAAGGAACATTGTTGCTCATCAGAATGTTAAACCCGGCCAGCTCCATGATCTTGCCAGTAGCTAGACTGCCTCTTCCGTTGTAATCCTTGTGAATCACGGAGAAACCGTTGGTCTGTACTGCCTGCACAAGTGCATAGTATTCAGCGGGTTTGAAACAAGCATACCTCGGAGAAGCAGGTACATTGTTTGCATCCCAAGAGGCGGCAATGCTGAACAAAGCTTTGGTAATAGCTTCAGCTTTGGTAGACAAAGTAGCTGAATTAAGGTTTGCATCGATGACCGACACGCCACCCGGCTGACCAACCAAGCCACTAGCTCGAGCACCAAGTACAATTTCATTGAACACATTCTTATCGAACGCTTGTGCCAGAGCTACACCAAGCTCATTGGAGTAAATCGAACGGGTCTCATAGTGAGACATTGCCTCATCTATGTCAGCCACGAAACAGCTAGCCAACAGGAGACCGTCAATAGTGATAGTACGTTCATCCGACAGGATTGCTGACGGAGTAAGGTATGCGCCCGGCGTATGATATCCGGCCGTTGTCACACCCGTCGCAGGGAATTGTGCAGTTCTACCGTGCTGAATCGTCTTGACAAAATGTTTGTCCAAGATGACTGTGGCACCTTCAAAAGTTGTAAGAACTTCCCCTGCGAAAATCTTCAAGGCCATACTAAGGTCTGACTTTAGTGGTCTTGATGGATTGTCAATATTGGGAACAGCCATTTTTCTTCCTTTGTGTCGTACCACCGGAAACTACCGATGGTAGAAAAGTGGGGGAGTTGTTACGAGGTTGGGGTTACGAGGCTCTCACTTACAGTTTCCCAAAGGTGTCCAGATCAGGATATCCTCAGATATTCTTTAGTGGGCTTTGGTACTCCAGTTTGTGAGTAGGATCACCTGTCAGCTTGGCCGAACTGACAGGTGAAACTTTTAGAAAGCTGTGGTTTGAGCTAAACGTCTCGCCACTTGGTCACGAAATGCTGGATCTGATCTATACCGGTCATCCCGGAGATCAGCTTTGAATTGTGCTTCTGACTGATAACCGCCGGCGGTAGACGGAACAGGATTGCCATCTAAAAGCCGTCCAGTGTAACCAGTGGCTCTCTGATAGCGAGCATACAGTCCTTCTACAGCCAATGGGGCAGCTTCGGTGTTGAGGGACTTGTTGTACATGTCCTTTTCTTCTGATGTAAGATGGGTAGACGCCCAATTCACCATGGCCATATATTTGTCCTCACCACCAACAATGTTGTATATCTGCGTGTCACGCTGCGCAGCTATAGCTTCCTGGCCACGAATGTAGTTGTCCACCAGATCCCGGGGGAACCCTGCAGCTTGCAGCTTAGCGTAGCTGTCATCTGACAGTCCGCCCTGTGCAGTATATTCTTCAGACAGACTATTGAAGTCTACTCCTGAGTTTTCCAAGATGTTCTTCACATCATGGTCAGGGGGAGATCCCTCTGCTGACTGTTGTTCAGCAATAGGTACGGACTGTTTTTCCGTGGATTTCCCTAATTCACTTTCGAGCTTCTTATAGAAAACCTCTAGGTTTCCTTCGTTCTGCTTCTTGATCAACTCCAAGGTAGCCTTTTCCAACTCTTGTTCACTTGTGAACTTACCGGCAATCAGTTCAACTGATGGTTCAACCGGCTTCTCTCCGGGATACGGAGGGCTGTCCTCGATAGGCATATTGACAGTGATAGTGTCACTCATACATTACCTCTTCTGTGTTTGATTGGTGGTCATGCCCATTACACCTTTGATAACTTCTTGGATCACATCCGGTCCGGCCTGCCCGATCAACTGTTGGAGCATCTGAGCATTACTATTTGCAGCACACGCCTCGTCATCCAACACCAATCCTTTGGTATCCATGCCGAGACCATTGGCGCATCTGTCTATGTATTCCGCTATGCTCAACCGGGAAGCGACAGCTTCAGGACCAAGTGGCGCCAACAACTCCATGAATGCTTGAAGTTTACGAAGGTCATGCCCCCGGCCTAACGCTTCAATACCTGTGACAATGAAAGGTGTCACTGAGTCATCAGGTAAAACAGGCAGTTCATTCCGGTTACGCATGATCGCCATACATCGTCTGATAAATGGAAGCTGAAGCTCTTGGCTTAACATCGAGTACACACCACCAAGTGCATCTTCCAGCTCTTGTGCCATGTACCTGATTTCTTCAGCAGTTACACGTTCAGCATTCCGTTGTATGCTGGAGTTGAGCATGAAAGCTTGACTCAGTCTCTCCAACAGTTCAACTCGTGTTTGATTTGCCACCTGAAAGTCAGCGTGTTTCATAAGCTGAAGTACGCCCACGTCTTCGATGCGTCCCGGAGCAAAGCCCAAGTTAGGTGTATCAGCTAAATCTTCGTAAGCTGTCAGTCCAGCCGGATGGATAAGAAAGAGCACCTTTGCCATTGCGGCAGACCCTTCAACGATAGCTTCTGTTAGACCATCCAGTGAAATAAGGTCTCCTAGAATTTCATCCACCAGTCCACGACCGTAGCACTCTCCGTCAGTGTCAGTCCACCGCAGTGGTATCCATGGACACTCGTGTAGAGGATACTGACTGAATGACTCTGGAATCTGAATGCCAGCCACTTCTTGTATGGCTGTCCAGTGATCCCCATCACGAACAACGCTCGTAAAGAGTTCAACCGGTTTTTCCATCAGATCCACTTCACTTTCACCAGTGTTTCGCTGTTCCTGCAACACAATCTCCTGGAGGTGATCCGGGAGAAGCTGTCGTGCAATTTCTTCACGGATGATCATCTCCAACGGATCACTCTTAGGATCCCGCACACAAACATACTGGTCTAATCGATATACTTTCACTCGACCAGTGTCCGGCAGGTATAACATGGCGTTACCAGTGGCGATCAAAAGGCGCAACACTCGATAAAGTGGTACACGCACGCCAAGCGTGTCAATGTATCGGTGAATCTGTCGTTCCATATCTCCGAGCTGCATTTCCAGCTTAGTCAAAGCACGTTCATCTTGCATCTCCAAGAGTTCACGTTCTACTGTACTGGAGACAACCAAACGGAAGAACGGACTGTTTGGTGGAAGTAAAATGAGGAGAAGCTTGGAAGCCAAATTGTTCACCCCACGGGCTCCAAGGGATTGAAACGGTGTATCTAACTGGTCACACTCAGTGGTACCATGTGGAGGTAACAACGCGGGTATGGTGAGGGACGCACACTTACGCTGTCTTTCTAGGTGACCACTACGTTTGCTATCCAGCTTTGACCAACGCTGTTTAATCGTGGTAGCGGTGTTTGTCATGTTTCGCTCACTTTACGTTAACCCCTGAGCCTTTGTGTCTCCCAACCCGTGGAGGTACTTGGAGCCTCTTCGTGCCTAACCGTTTTGCCTCTCTTGGATCAACTTCTTCCTTAAACTTCAGGGGTTTGATTTCCGGGGGAGGCGGGATGGGAGGCACTGGTTCGGGGATCTTAGGTTTACTGAAAAGGCACATCAGTGCATCTCCTTCTGAAGTCTGTGTTTTTCTGTGTACTGTTTCCTTTGCAACAATAGATCAACTAGGTCTCTCATTCCGGCATACCGTTGGGTTCTCTCCCAACTCCACTCAATGGGTGGACATTTGGGAGGGAATAGTTTATCTAGTTCATCTATCAAGTCCTCAGACAGCTCAGGAATAAATCTAGTCATACTTTACCTTTACCTTTCTATTGGCGAACAGATTTCAGGGTGGTGAAATGTTAAACCTTAGTGATACCACATAGTTAACCTATTCCCACGAAAGTGTGGG
>CAYNGF010000170.1:0-6298 GCA_964396515.1 uncultured Paludibacter sp. | reverse complement strand
GCTTTATGGACAGCCTATAATCATATAAATCAGGCGGGAATAATCGATTATTATAAAACACTGCACCTGTTTTTTATCAGTAAAGAAAAAGGAAAAGAATTTGAGTCTTCAGAACATATAAAATTACGCATGGCACAAATGCCAAAAGGTGTGAATAAATTTTTCTCATGGTTTTACTTATCATACACCAAAAATCAGGAGCGGCAAACACCTGAATTGCAGAAAATGCTTAAAAGGCTCAAAGAAAAATACGGTAACGATTTACCCGATGATGTACGCATAGCTTTTAGAGCAAAAAGTGTTAAACTTATGCCTCTGTTAGACTTGCTGTCTTTTAATGCACGTACCGTATTTTTATTTGGAACAGTACTTTTAAATGTGGTTTGGGTTTATTTCATCTGGGAAATTGTGGTTCTAACAGTTATTAAAAGAATTGCTATAAAAAAACACGAAAATTTTTGCAAAACCTTTGAATAAGATTGCAATGTATGTCAAATAAAATTAAAAAATACCGCGATTATTTTTTTGCGCTTGGTGTTGCTATGTTAATTTTTATGGCATACAAACTGGGTTTAACTACTATTTTGAATAATATGCGGTTAACCGGTTGGTGGTTTCTGGCAATTTTTGGTATTTGGATTCTTGTTTATTACACGAATGCTTTGTCGCTTGCTGTAATTATCAATGTAACTGACAATAATTCAAACAAAACAAGCATCTGGCATTTACTCAAGCTCACCGTGAGTGCTTATGCCATAAATTATATAACTCCTTTGGGTATAGGTGGCGAACCCTATAAAATATTGGAACTGAAACAGGATTTAGGTACACATAAAGCTACATCATCGGTGTTGTTATATGTAATGATGCACTATGTTTCGCATTTTATATTCTGGCTACTTTCAGTTCCTTTATTTATCACTATTGTTCCGGTCATTCCTGCATCCATCAAAATAGCGCTTTGGTCAATTATTGTGGGGTCTGTTATTCTAATTTACTCAGGTTTTAAAGTATATAAAAAGGGTATAATAGGAAAAGCAATTGGTTTGGGATGCAAACTGCCTTTTTTCGGAAAGAAGATCTGCTTATTTAAAGAAAAAAATGCTGCTCACATTGATGAAATGGATTTTCTTATTGCCGATCTTTATAATAACAACAAGAAACAATTTTTTATTTCTTTGGGAGTGGAGTTGCTTTCGCGGTACATCTCATGTCTCGAAGTTTATTTTATGATCATGCCTATGGACTTTGATATTACCTATATCCATTCTGTTCTGATAGTATCTTTTGCTACGTTGGTTGCCAATATTTTCTTTTTCTCACCCATGCAAATGGGAGTGCGCGAAGGTGGTTTCGTGTTGGCAGTAAGCGCACTGGCAATTCCTTCAGGTTTGGGTATTCATATCGGTTTGTGCACACGTATCCGTGAATTGTTTTGGATTATGATCGGTGTAGTTCTCACCAGACTGAAAATAGCAACTAACGGGAAATGAATTTTCAAATTCATTTCCCGCAAGTCTGTACCCAATAGCGAACGGATGCTAAATCGTATTTGTTCAACTAAATCTTAAAAATGTTTTCTTTCCGTACAAATATTCAACAAACAATTAATTCATTACTTTTCTCTTCGTTTGTTGAAGTAAAATTCATATAATTAACGTAGTACAAAAACCGGGAATGCGTACGTTTTCTTATATAATTTAACTCTCAGGATATAAGTACCCTGATGTAAATCGCCTGCATAAATTTTATCATCAATGGCTTCTTTTATCAGCGAGCCGGTAATCGAATAAAGTTTTAAATTTGGAACTTCAGTGTAAACCCCTTTGATATGAATAAATGTCGAAGCCGGATTTGGATAAATGCTAAGATTATCGAAGTTCGAATTTTTTACAGAAAGTACGGGTGCGTCATACACAAGCAGGTTGTCGAGTATAATTTCCGATTTAGCTGAAAACAGATACTCGTTTTTCCGATCGATTTTAATACCTGTCATTGTCCATTCAGTGGGATTTGCCAAACTGCTTAAGTCCACTTCCTGAAATTCCCATCCATAAAAATTCAAATCGCATAATTTCAGATATTGCACGTTTCCCGGTTTCGAAAACTGTAAACTTAGTTCGTTCCCTGTAAGGTCGCCAAAAATGTGCAAGCCTAAAACTTTATCGTTGCTTACATTTATGGGATTTAAAAGTCCATACAAAGCACTACCATTATTGGCAGAAAATGAGGCTGTTAAATTATTCCCGTAAGTGCCGAAAAGTTTGGTTGAAGAAAGTGAAACCGAACCTGAAGCAATACCATAACTTCCATCGGGTATATATGCAAAACTTACCTGTTCGAAAGGTTGCATAAGCTCCGGAAAGTTTTTAGCAACATCTGCCACTTTAAATTTCAATTGAATCGGCTCTACTACTTTCAACCCATCTTCATCCATCACATCGCCATCCACAAACAGGGTATATTCTTTACCGGAAACCAAATTTTGTGCTAAATTGAAATAGCTCGAACCGTAAGGTGATGTTATAGTGTTGTTGGTAACGGTTCTTGTTGATTTTGCAATGACAGTATTGGTTTCGTCTAGTACTTTTATGGCTGTCGAAAGATTGGTTGTACTCAGTTTTTTATCAAAAATCAGCCTGAAATACGGATTGCTGTAATACACATTTTTTGCACCATCGAAAGGATAAACAGCAACGAGCGACAAGCGATTGCGGTTTTTAGTTCGAAACTGGAAACTAAAATCGGAGGCCATACTTAAATTATCGGGGTGTGAAGCTGATTTAGCCAGTGTAACTGTGTAAATGGTGTTTTTTTCGAGCGGTTTATCCGGTGTAAAACGTAATCGATAATTGGTGTCCTCCCACGTAAATTTTCCGGAAACAGAAGGATTTATACTGAATGCTTTTTCCGTACTTTCTGTATCCATGTCCCAGTTAAATGTAAGAGTAATAGTTGTTGAAGCATTAACACTATCAGTAATGGAAACCTGTGGTGAATATACCACAACTTCGGGCGGCGTATTCCGTACACGGTTTAATTTAAAGTTACTGTAGGTTATTTTATTGGCTGATACAGTAACTTCCATTGTTTGTTCGTAATAGCCCTCTTTTTGTGCTTTTACATGATAAATACCCGGACTGAGATTTTTGAAAACAAACACGCCGTTTTGCAAATTGTCCACCGTGTACACTTCACCGGTTTCAATCAGGGTAACTTTGGCTCCATTCAAAGGGAACATTTCGTCCTGCCCTTTGAGTTTGTAATACGATGTTTCGAGTTTAATGCGACTGTCGCGAACCATTCCGGCTATATTTCCGGTAGGAATAATTCCGCCATTGTAATAAGCACAAAAAGATTTGTAAAAGTTCCATGCTTCCAGCCATTTATATTCCATATTCATCAGACGGTACGTTTCAGGAATATAATCATGCATCGACCCTTCCGAAATAACTCCGGGAACAGTCAATCCTCGCAATACGCCATAGCCATCGCTCCATCCCATGGCAATTCGGGCAAATGTTTTATCGCCCGTAACACTATATGATGCTGACCATGTATTTAACTGATTAGCGTAAAGATTTTTAGCAATTTCAGTGCTGATGGCACGACTTTTATCGGACAATAATTTCTGAGTAGGATTGTTGGGATTGTAATTTGGGTAAATGTTGGTGTCTGTTGGATCTGCGCCATAATGAATCATTAATACATAATTGGCAATGCCATTTCCCGCATTGCTGTGAATGGATAGCATAAAATCGACATTCGATTGATTGGCAATGGCAACAATCTGACTCAAAGGTAAATCATCCGCTGTTGTATTGGTTGTACGGGTTATGACTGTTGTAGCACCCGCAGCATCGAGCATCGATTTTAACTGCAAACCCTTGTCGAGATTACTTTTCGATTCCCAAAAGCCATTCTGATTGCCGGAAGTAAACGGAGCGATTACTACATTACGGTCGTCGCTGTCGTATCCTCCATGACCCGGGTTAATGCAAATTTTTACACCGGTGAGGTTTTGTGGATAAATATATCCTAAAAGAAAGAATATAAAAAATACTGCTAATTTAAGCCTGTACCCCATGATTTATTTTATTGATATTTCTGCAATTCTCAGTTTTCCTTCTAACGTATTATAGGCAATTTTCGAAGCTTCGCCCGAAGCCGTAGGATACATGGCAATTTCAGTCGATTCGCTTATAACCGTTTTCGTTTTACCGTTTACTGAAATCATCACTACCTTCGAACTTGTAACAACATGACCATCGTCATTGTCCTGCATTCCTACCACATAATTATTATTATACCAAACCGGTGCATTCAGGTAACCTAATGAGGAAATAATTTTTCCTGCTAAATCACAAATATATGTGCCTTTTCCTGCTGCCGTAAAGAGTATCATTTTTTCGTCGGGCGAAACGGAAACCCACAAATATTTACTGTCAGGTTCATTTAGCGGGTTCAAAATGGTAAATTTATCATTCCTGTAAAGGTAAATTTTTAAATCCTGATTGTTAACATAAACCGGAATGCTTTTAGTCGTTTTTCCAAAGGTTGATTTCATTAGTTTTCGCTCGGCTGTAACAAGAAAACCGTTATGATAATTCTTTGCCTGCTTTACATCGCGTTTGGCCGAAAGCATTAATGTCCTTTTTTTGTTTGCTAAATTGTAACTTTCAACTGCATCGTATTTTCTGTTCTGAATGTAGGATGTTTTTCTGTAAAAAATGGTGGAATTTTCATTATCGAAAGTCGGTTCATATCCTGATCCGGGTTGATCTGAAATTTCTGTAACGGTATTTTTCTTAAAATCATACATCCATAGTCCGTTATAACCATCCGAAGAAAAAAGCAGTTTATCACCTATTCGGTTCAATACAGGGTAGTATGCTTTGGTTTCAGGTACTACATCGTATCGTTTTATTACGGAAACAGTTTGTGCTTGAATCGTAATACTTATCCCAAGAAGAAGTAGAAAAAATAATTGAAGTGTTTTCATATGCATTATATTGAATAAACAGTTGAAAATAAGATTATAAAATTACCAACTTGTGTGAAAATTGTTTGTTACCCGATGTAATCTGAAGTACATAAGTGCCGCTCGAAAGTTTTTCTGTATTGAGGCTAATATCATTTTGTGTTGATTTGTCAAACTGTTTGTTAACAACGCATTGGCCTGAAGAGGTAAAAAGTTTAACAGTGATATTTTCCGTTGTCTGTTCACCCAAATCGATTTTAATTTCTTCGCTTTTAACAGGATTAGGATAAATTTTCCATGTTGACGTTTTTAAAAGAGAAGTGCTTGAGATATTGGCATTTTTATAATAAAGCGAAATGTCTTTCAATGCTAAATTGTATGCTTGACCAATATTTAACACGCCCAGATAAAAGTTCATATAGTTGAACCAAATCGGATAAATGGCTATGTCTTTAGTGTCGAAAACAGTATTCAAAGGCAAAGAAATTTCTGTATCAGTATTTTTCTGAAAATTTGTAAACTCTTTCACAACAACCTGTGTCGAATTATTGGCTTTCATACCAATAAGTAATCTGCTGATTTCAATATCCCCTGTATTAACAACAATCTTCATGGTATCGGGCAGGGAATAAAAGGGAAAATTACGTGTAAGTTTTATGTAAGGTGCTCTTGTTGAAGCAAAAACAAAATTAAATGCTTTCCCATGGTCCCATGAGGTAGGTAAATTTTCGGAGTTAAACTGTACATTCAATGCTGTTGAAGCATCCGTTATCCAGTCGGGGTTGTCGAATTTACTGATAATTAATTTGCGTGAAGCAGGTATTTCTACGGTTACTAAAATCGAATCTTTAAAGTTGCCCAAGGAACCTACAATATATGTTTTTCCGTTTTTTAAGCCTTTTATTATACCATTTTCAGTTGAGCAAACTGAAGGATCTCTTACAATCCAACTTAAAGCGGCAGGTAATACTTCCATAGTATTCAGTCCGATAACACTTTGAACCTGTACGGGATATTCTTTGAGGTCGTCAATAAGAACTGAATCCAATCGCATCGAAATTTGAGCTGAAGTAAGCAACTCAACCCTGAATTGTGTAACAATATTTTGGTAGGTAGCTGTTACTATGCCTCCTTGGTTGCCCGATGCTACAAAACGACCATCGGGAGCAATTTCGCCGACGATTGCATCGCAGCTAAGGGTTACACCCTGTAAATCTTTATTTATCAATACACCGTACTGATTATAAGCTAAAAATTTTGGCATGAAAACGCCAAACTTTGGTAATTTTATCGTTGAATTATAGGCTTTTATTTCAG
>CAYNGF010000169.1:0-6405 GCA_964396515.1 uncultured Paludibacter sp. | reverse complement strand
CAGGAACTTGATCGATACGGTAAATTTTCGGCAAACGCAGAGCCAAAATTACCATGGCGAAAAAATGCGGAAGGCAAGTTTGAGTTTATGTTTCAAGAGTCGTTCAACGAAATGGTTGCTGATTTCCGGCAGAATCAATCGCAATTATTTTATACAAAGCCCAATGGAACTGAAACAAAGATTCCATACGATTGGACTATTTATTATTTGCGAAAAAAAGCATTGACTCAGAAGATAACAAAAGAAGAGTTAGCTTGGATTTTGTTGAATTTCAATCAAAAACGCGGATACTATCAGTTGCGCGGTGAAGAGGAGGAAGAAAATCCGAACAAACTTGTGGAGTATTTTGCATTGAAAGTTGTTGCTGTTGAAGATTCTGGCGAGAAGAAAGGTAAAGATACGTGGTATAATGTACGTTTGGAAAACGATTGGATTTATCGCCGCACAAGCAGCGTACCACTCGACTGGGTTGGAAAAACGAAAGAATTTTGCCTTTCTGCCAAGGATTAAAAACGGTGACACGTTTGTAATGCGGGAAGTAATCCAGTTTAAATCCAGTGGCGTAAGTAATGGTTAAGGTAGAATCGGGCGTTTGTTCGTCGGTAGCTTGTTGCGCTGTGCGCCCACAACTACAAGCAATAATAACCACTAGTAGGTAAAAAAATAGTTTTTGCATGACCAAAATTCGTTTGTCTGGCAAAGATAACCATAAAAGTGGAATATCTAAAATGGCTTTTTAAAATTTAAGTACATAAGAAAAAATGAAATGATTATTTTTAATATATTTTCCTTTTATAATATAATTTTTAATTTAATTTCTTACATTTGTAAGGTCATACCGATGACATTTTACGCCTTTTTTGTGCGCTAAAATAAACTATAAATGGAGTTTGCCTATAGCCAAATAATAAAGTAGAGGCACAAAATACGATTGTTATGTCAAAAGTTTTTAAAATTATTCCTAAGAGGATAAAAAGAACTAATGGAACTGTTCTGACTCCAGAAATGGAAATTACAGTAACGACTGTTAATCACACTTCAGACCCTTTTTATAATGGCGCGCAAGAAATTAAAGAGACATATATGCGCCTGTACAACTTTGATTACAAGAAAGCAAATTGTAGCAAAGTTGATTTTGAATTTTATAAATTAGATTGAAACATCATTTTCTTAACCTTAAGATGACAGAAAAGTATCAAAAACTTATTCAGGTTGCAGAATTGCTATCCAAACAACTTGCTAAAATAGAAGCAGAGGAAATTTATAGCATCAATTTAATTGATGAATTACATGCTGGTGAGAATGCTCATTCCCGTATTTTGAGGCAACTTTTACAATATAGTTGCGATGGAAAATATCCGCTCTTAGAGAGTTTTGTTAAAAATATTTTGCATACCAATGAGTTAATACAAATTCAATATCCTCAATTTAGTTGTGAGTACGGACGTGTAGATGTATTGATAAAAGAAGCAGGAAAGTACGCAGTAATCATTGAAAACAAAATTCATGAAGCAGTAGATCAAGAACAACAAATTGAGCGATACGTAGATTTGGTACTCAAAGAAGGAACACCTAGAGAGAGAGTTTTTGTTGTTTATCTTACCAGAGACGGAAGAAAACAAGTGTCTGATGACAGTTTAACTCCCCCAACTAAAAAGCTTTTAGATTTCTCTCAAGAGGATAGTCGCTTTATGCCGAAAAGTTATCTTCATGATATATTCCCTTGGCTTGAAAAAACTGTTCTTCCCAATTGTGCCGTGAAAGAGTCGTTGTTAATTGCTGCTTTAACACAGTATATCGACTATCTAAAAGGATTTTTGAATCTAAAAAATGAACAACTTGTAATACAAAATATAATGGAAGAAATTACCCAAGAAGAATTAAACATTACCTCATTAAAAGAAGCTATTGAGTGTAAAAAAGGCATTGACCAACTGCAAAATTCTGTAAACAATATTCTTAATGAGAAAATACAACAGATTGCGAAGGAGAAAATTTTAAATCCGTTAGAAGAAGAGGTTGTTAAACCATATAATGCACGCATAACTGATTCTCAATTTGACCATTATAATACTTTTGTTGTTGCCATTCAACCTCCGGGTTGGAACAACTGTTGCATTCGATTTGAAAAATATAACAATCAACTTTTGTGTGGCATTTGTTGTAAAAATCCTATTAGTGACCACTTGCAAACACAAATACAAGAGCTTATGCCAGGATATAAATCGTCTCCATGGTGGCCTCATGAAAGATATATTAAAAACAATTTTTTTCTAGATGGTCAGGAGTATTGGTTAAGAGTTGAGTCTGGAGAAATTAAAGAGTTTGAACTGATTAAGCAAGAATTTGAGAAGATATATAAAGAAACACAGCATCTCGATTTATAAACGGTTAACAAGTCAACCACATATTAATTTTTAATTTTATTTTTATGAAAAAAGAAATTCTAATATTACTCTGTTTTTTATGTTACAGTGTTGCTGGTTTTGGTTACTCTTTTTCTGCCCAATGTGAGACAGGTCAAACTCTTTATTATAATATTTTAGGTGGTGATAGTGTGGAAATTACGTCTAAATCGACTAATCCACCTTACAATACTGCTACTGTAAGTGCTGGAACGGTTATTATTCCTAGTAGTGTCAATTATATGGGAAAGACCTATCGTGTGACCCGAATAGGCGTATTTGCTTTCTACAATTGTACTAATTTGCTTTCACTAACTGTTCCTGAAAGTGTTAAATATATAGGAAAATATGCATTTGATAATACGGCATGGTTAAGTAATCAACCTGATGGTCCGTTGTATATAAACAATTCATTGTATAAATATTGTGGAACACTACCATTAGAATCGGTGATAAGTATCAAAGAGGGTACGACACAAATTTGTTTTCTTGCATTTGGAAGTCAGAAAGGTTTGAAAGAGGTTGAAATTCCACAATCGGTTAAGATAATTGATGAGTCATCATTTGGTGGTTGTAAAAATTTAGCTTCTGTTGTAATTCCCGATTCTGTAATAAGTGTTGGTGGTGGTGCTTTTTCTGGATGTTCAAGTTTAAAGTCCATAACGGTTGGATTATCTGTAGCTAGTCTAGGGACGAAAACATTTTGGGGGTGCGATAGTTTGACAGAGGTTATTTGGAATGCTAAGAACTGTGTTAATGAGAAACCTGCTGAAGCTAAAAGTGCAGCTAGTCTGTTTTATAATAGCGCCAGTTATGATGAAACAACCCAAAAATGGTATGTCGGCAAACATGAACAAATTAAAACATTTATTTTTGGTGAACAGGTTAAAGTTATCCCCGCTGGGCTATGTTTTGGACTAACAGGATTACGTCGTATTGTCATTGCAGATAACGTAGAAGTTGTTGGCGATACAGCATTTCGTTGGTGTGCACTTCAAACTGTTTCAGTCGGCAAATCATTTAAGGAAGGTATAATTCCTAGTCCAAGTGATACATTAATATGGAATGTTCCTAATTTGAAAGTTTCGAGAAACGGATTTTATTCTAAAATTCTTATTTTTGGAGATAGTGTAAAGCATGTACCTGGTCGTTTTTACTCTGGACATATGAAAGATATTGTTTTACCAGACCATATAATAAGCATTGGTAATATAGCTTTTGGCGGTTGTAAAATGGAATCGATAGTAATACCCAGTAGTATAACAGAGATAGGTGATTCCGCTTTTTATTACTGTCGTTATTTAAAATCTGTGACTCTGCCTGATAATATTACTGCCATATCAAATGGACTGTTTGAGAATTGTGATAGTTTACAACAAATTACGATACCGAATTCTGTAACAAAAATTGGTCGTTATGCCTTTTTTGATTGTGCTAATTTGGAACATATTGTTTTGGGTGCATTGGTTGACACGATAGATAGTGGGGCATTTTGGTGGTGTGGTCAGTTGAAATCCATAGTATGTTTTTCACAGGTTCCACCTGTATTAAATGATAGAGAAAAATCACTTCCTAATGGTTCCACAACTACAGTTTACGTGCCTTGTGGGACTTATAGTGCCTATAAACAAGCATGGTATTGGTCAAAAACTTACTATACTGGTCAGAATGGATGGATAACTGAATCAGATAAAAAGGTTTATTTGGAGAAATTTCCATATCAGTTAGTTGTGAGCAGCCAAAATTTGGAAGAAGGAGATGTTATTGTTAATACAGAACCTACTTGTACTGATAATGCAGTTATTACCGCTATTCCTAAAGAAGGCTATAGTTTTGTGCGTTGGAATGATGGGGATGCTACTAATCCGCGTTCTATTGCTTTAACAAGTGATACGACATTAGTCGCAAAATTTGGTGTAGCTTGTAATATACAAACTGTTTCCCAAGGTGATAAGGGGACAGTATTAGGTGCAGGGAAGTATGGATATGGTGCAGTCGTTACTTTAGAATCTGTTCCCAATGAAGGTTATCATTTTGTTCAATGGAATGATAACAATACAGAAAATCCTCGTAGTATAGTAGTATTGCAAGACTCTACATTTACAGCAGAATTTGCCATTGATACTTTTACTGTCTCTGTGGAAAGTAACGATAATGTACTCGGCAATGTAACTGGTGCAGGTGTTTATGATTACAATTCTTTGATAACCATTTCTGCTATAGCTAATAACCATTATCACTTTAGTCGTTGGAGTGATGGTAATACAGAAAATCCACGTAATATTCTAGTTACTCGCGATAGTTCATTTGTTGCTATTTTTGAAATAGATTCTTGTTTATTGCAACTGAGTTCAAACAATACTCAAATGGGATATGTAAATGGTTCTGGTACATATTCTTATAATTCACTACTAGAATTAACAGCTGTTCCTAAAATCGGTCATCATTTTGTGCAATGGAATGATGGAAGTGTAATTAATCCACGTACTATAACTCTAACACAAGATAGTATGTTTATCGCTTTGTTTGCTGTAGATACCTTTATTATAGCCGTAGAAAGTAGTGATATTGAAATGGGACTTGTTAATGGTTCGGGTAAATATGCATATAATAATTCTGTTCAGATTGAGGCTATACCAAATGAGGGTTTTGAATTTGTGAAGTGGAACGATAATGTGACCCTTAATCCACGTATGATTTTGGTAACTCAAGATTCGCTTTTTACTGCTGAGTTTCAAAAAACACAAACACCAATTCAATTGGTTTCAGTTCTTGATGGGGTTTTTGTTTCTGAAGGTCAAATTATAGTCGAAGGATACGAGGATGAAATGATTTATATTTATAATTCTGTCGGTCAATGTATATCAATTACTAGGAATAACACCACGTCGGTTTTACGAATTCGTGTTCCATATTCAGGAGTCTATCTAGTTAAGATTGCTAATAAAGTTTTGAAAGTAATTATATAAGAATTAGATCTTTGGATTTCTGTATAATAAAAAAGACGCAACTAGTTGGTTGCGTCTTTTTTATTATACAAATTAAGTTTCCTTATTTAACGGCCTTAAAACTCATATCCAAACTTTTAACAGAGTGGGTGAGGGCGCCTACTGAAATAAAGTCAACGCCACATTCGGCATATTCACGCAGCGTGTCGAACGTAATACCGCCAGACGATTCTGTTTCGTATTTACCACCGATCAATTCAACGGCTTTTTTGGTATCAGCTGGTGAAAAGTTGTCGAGCATAATGCGGTCAACGCCTCCAACGGCCATCACTTGGCGAATTTCGTCGAAGTTACGGACTTCTATCTCAATGTTAAGATTTTTTCCTTTGGTTTTACAGTAATCCTTAGCGCGGTTAATGGCTTTGTCGATACCACCAGCAAAATCTACGTGATTGTCTTTGAGCAGAATCATGTCGTACAAGCCAATGCGGTGATTGCAACCCCCGCCCAGTTTGACCGCTTCTTTTTCGAGTAAACGTAAGCCTGGTGTGGTTTTACGTGTGTCGAGTACGCGTGTTTTGGTGCCTTCGAGCATTTTTACGTATTGCGCTGTGCGTGTGGCTACACCGCTCATGCGTTGCATAATATTGAGCATCAAACGTTCTGTTTGTAAGAGCGATTGGATACGTCCTTCTACCACAAACACAATATCGCCAACTCTTACCGAATCACCATCGTGCAAAAATTGGGTCATCTGTAATGTTGGGTCGAATGCCTGAAACACACGTTTAGCGACTTCAACGCCAGCTAATACGCCATTTTCTTTAATGATCAGTTGTGATTTCCCTATAGCGTCGGCAGGAATGCACGACAGGGTGGTATGGTCTCCGTCGCTGTTTTAGAAAGTCAAAGATACAAAATTTGAAAGCAATTCACAACCGATACTGCAACTATCGACACCACAAAGATGCTGTTTTAGAAAGTCAAAGATACAAAATTTGAAAGCAATTCACAATACTCACTAATAATCAATTAGTTATATACTATCAAGA
>CAYNGF010000168.1:0-6452 GCA_964396515.1 uncultured Paludibacter sp. | reverse complement strand
TGTTCGAAAAATGTAATGGCGAAATTGAAATTATTTCGAATAAATCATGCGGTAACTTGTATTCAAGTAATGTTTTTTTGGAGTGTAAAGGTATGCTTACACTACGTCACGGAAACGATTGTACCGTGGAAGGAAATTACTTTTTTGGTAACGGAGTTTCAAATTCCGGCGGAGTGCGCATCATTGGCGAAGATCACAAAGTGTACAACAATTATTTTCAGGATTTACGAGGAACTAACTTCCGTGCAGGACTATGTATCGTTCGTGGTATGTTAAATTCGGTACTGAATGATTATTTTCAGGTGAAAAATGCGCAGGTAATGTTCAATACTTTCGTGAACTGTGCGCAGGCTTTTTGTGTGAATTATAATAGTTCTACTACTTACACCATGCCTCCAATCGGTTCAGTAATTGCACATAATAATGTTTACAACACCACTGCTACCAATACCAACGTGCTAATTGCCCAAAGCAGCCCGAATATGGATGTTACCTGGAAAAACAACTTGATGAATCAAGGAAAATATTCCAATTTTAGCTTTAATGCTGAGCAGGTAATTTCAGGAGTAAATCCGTTAATGTATCAGGTTGCTACGCCAATTGCAATGCTCGAACCTGCGCAAAACTCGCCTTTGACAAATTATTCTACCGGCGATTTTCCTATGGTTATCGAAGATATCAGAGGACGTGTACGTACGCAAAATGCAAAAATTCCCGGAGCAAGCCAGATTGAAGGATTAACACAGCGCATTATGCCACAAAAAACAGAAGTTGGTGCAACTTTTTTCAACAGAACAACGGCCATTAAAAAGTTGAATTTCGAACATTTTCCGGTATCAATTTTTCCTCACGATGGAAAACTTACGATAGAGAGCATAGAGTCAGGAAATCTTGCAATTTTAGATACACTAGGAAGAACACTTGAAACGACAAAGATTTATGCTGATTTCCCCATACAAACTCAAATAAGTAAAGGAATTTATCTTCTAAGATTTTTTTCTGATAACGGAAAAATGTATGCAAAACAAATTATGATATAAATGGAAGGTAATTAATGATTGGTGTATTTGTTAATTTGTGATTAGTTAATTGGAGATTTGTGAATTTGTTTTTAATGGTAAATGGTAAATGCTTTAATGGTAAATGCTCTAATGGTAAATGCTCTAATGGTAAATATTAAATGGTTTAATAGTAAACTCTTGTTGTTGCTGATATTATTTCTGCCTCAAATGTTGATATCAACCGAATTACATCCAGGATTGTTTCTTACACCCCGCGGAGTAAAGGAAATTCGTAAATCGGCTACTAAGTACCCTGTTTTTAATCAATCATATATTGAAATAAAACAAATTGCAGATAAAGCGCTTTCATCTGAAATTGTCGTACCCATACCGGTAGATGCAGGTGGAGGATATACCCACGAAAAGCATAAAAACAATTACTATGAGATGAATGCTGCCGGAATTGTTTACCAGATTACGGGCGATGTACGTTATGCAGCATTTGTGAAAAATATGTTGTTTAAATATGCCGAAATGTATCCAAAACTTGATTTACATCCGGTACAGCGATCAAAAACACGCGGAAAAATTTTCTGGCAGTCATTAAATGAAGCTGTTTGGCTGGTACATACTTCTATGGCGTACGATTGCATTTATAATTTTCTTTCTGTGTCAGAAAGAAAATTCATTGAATCCAATCTTTTTTATCCAATGGCAGAATTTCTTTCGAACGGAAACAAAGCCAATTACGAAGTTTTCAACATGATGCACAACCATGGAACCTGGGCTACAGCAGCAGTAGGAATGATAGGGTATGCAATGGGTGATAAAGACTTAGTTGAGAAGGCATTGTATGGTTCAGCAAAAGATGGTAAAACTGGTTTTATCCGTCAACTCGATTTTTTGTTTTCGCCTGATGGTTATTTTACCGAAGGACCTTATTATCAGCGTTATGCTATTTGGCCGTTTATGACTTTTGCACAGGTGATTCAAAATAAACAGCCAGAATTAAAGATTTTTGCATATCGCGACAGTATATTGTTGAAAGCAGTGGATATACTTTTACAAAGTTCCTATAACGGTGAAATTTTTTACCTGAACGATGCATTAACAAAAACCTTTAAAACCCAAGAGATAGTTTATGCCGTAAATATAGCATATAAAAACAATCCGAAAAATAAATCATTGCTTGCCATTGCTAAAAAGCAACAACAGTTTGTGGTATCCGATGCCGGAATTGAAACAGCCAGTGCAATTTATCAACAAAAAAACATACATGCTTTCACTTACCGTTCATTGATTATGCGCGATGGATTGGATGGAACGCAGGGTGGAATTGCAATTTTCCGTACCGGTCAGTCAGATAAAGATGCCTGTATGACTTTTAAAGCAACTTCACATGGCTTATCGCACGGACATTACGATAAGTTAAGCATAACTTTACATGATAATGGAAATCCGATTCTGGCTGATTATGGAGCAGTACGTTTTCTGAATATCGAACCAAAATACGGAGGTCATTACACTCCCGAGAACTATTCATGGGCTATGCAAACCATTGCTCATAATACAGTTACGGTTGATTCTATCAGTCATTTTAATGCAGATATAAATATTTCTTCTCAACATCATTCGCAAATTCTTTATGCCAATTATCAAAATCAAGAATTTCAGGTAGTTTCTGCCGTTGAGAATAATGCTTATCCCGGTGTAAAATTGCACCGTACAACCGGAATGTTCAGTAACAAAGACTATTTTAGTTTTCCGGTATTAATAGATGTTTTCAGAACTGATGGCGGTTCTCAAATGCATACTTTCGATTTGCCTTTCTATTACAAAGGTCATTTTGTATCAACAAATTTTGAATACCGGAAACAAATAAGTCAAATGAAACCATTGGGCAATAAAAATGGCTATCAGCATTTATGGGTGGAAGCTTTTGGAAAAACTACGAAGCCATTAACTACATTTACTTGGTTCAACGGAAATAGATTTTACAGTATAAACACTATGACCGATAATGGTACTGAAATGTTTATGGTACGCACCGGTGCATCAGATCCCTTTTTTAATCTCCGCTACGAACCTGCTTTCATCCTACGACAAAGCGGTGTTACAAAACATTCTTTTATTTCTGTAATTGAACCGCATGGTTTGTACGATATTAACAGGGAGGTTACGGAAGGTTACAGCAGTACAATTAATGATTTAAAACTTATTTGCAATAACGAGCAGTTTACTGCTTTTGAAATACATCTGAAAAACAATATCAAGTTACTTTATATTCAGTTGAATAGCAATTTCGATGAAAAAGCAACAAGAAATTTTAATAAAGAAGGAATAAACATCAAATTTACAGGGAATTATTTTATCGGTAAAATATAAATACATAAAATGCAAGAACTTATGAAAACAAAAAGCGAAAATTTTCTTATCGGAACAGAACTCAAATGGGAGCAGGTTAGTGAAGGATTGGTACGTCAGATTATGGGTTACGATGGTCAGATTATGCTTGTCAGGGTAAAATTCAGCAAAGGTGCGATAGGATATGTTCATCAACATTATCACTCACAATCAACCTATGTTGTTTCAGGTAAATTTGAAGTAATGATTAAAGGTGAAAAGAAAATACTGGAAGCAGGCGATGGTTTTTATATTGAACCCGATGCGCCTCATGGAGCTGTATGTCTTGAAGATGGAGAATTGATAGATGTTTTTAGTCCCCTACGTGCTGATTTCTTAAAATAAAAATTTTATGAAAATTAAAGGACTAAGATGGTGGATAATTGGTTTGATAATGGTGATTACCATTATTAATTACCTCGACCGTGGCACTCTTAATTATATGTGGATTGCCAATGTTGAATATGATTTGGTTGACGAACTGAATATTAACATGAAGAAAAATCAGGCAATTCTTAATATCTCTGACAGCACTTATACTCTACTAACATCCAAGGGCGAGCAAATTTTACGCAATAAAAAAGATTTGAACTTTAAGAAAAATGGAAAAATAGTCGTAAACCGTCAAGGTATTGCTTACGATTTGGGAATGGTAAAACCTGAAATGACTGCAGAAGAAGCATCTGCTAAAGCAAAGAGCATTTTGGGTACGATAACCATATTTTTTATGATTGCTTATGGGTTCAGTCAGTTATTTTCAGGAAAAATGTACGATAAAATAGGTACCCGGCGTGGATTTTTGGTTTCGGTATTGATATGGGGAACTGCTGATGCGCTTACCTCACTTGCACGCGGAAGATTTTCTCTTACTGCATTCAGAATGATGCTTGGACTTGGTGAGGCTGGTCCATGGCCCGGAGCCGTAAAAAGCAATGCAGAATGGTTTCCCCAAAACGAACGAGCCCTCGCACAAGGTATGTTTAATGCAGCTGCTTCTATTGGTTCTATTCTGGCACCTATTATTATTTTAATGCTTTATATCTCTTTAGGCTGGAAACTGACTTTTATTATTGTTGGTTCTCTTGGGTTACTATGGATTATTCCATGGTTAATTATTAACAAAAAAGGACCGAAAATTCATCCTTGGATTACTCAACAAGAAAGTGATTATATTCTTAATAATCAACCTGAAGCAAAAGCTACTACTGCCGATCGTGGAAAAAGTTGGGGAGAACTGCTATCAAACAAAAAAAATTATTCGGTGATTCTGGGCCGCTTTTTTCTTGATCCTATTTGGTGGATGTTTGTAACTTATCTGCCAATGTATTTAGTCGAACAATATAATCTGAACATTCGTGAGCTAGCATTTTCGGCTTGGGTGCCTTATGTGGGAGCAATGATAGGAAGTCTTTCTGGAGGATGGTTCTCAGGCTATCTGATTCGTTCAGGGAAAACGGTAGATAAAGCCCGCAAAACTGCTATGCTTATTGGCGGATCGATAATTGTTCCTGCAGTGATAGCTTCGGTGCTTGCACCAAATGCAGTATTAGCTGTTATTCTTATGGCATTTGTGTTGGGTGGTTTCCAATTTACAATGACCAATATACAAACACTTCCAAGCGACTTACACGGAGGTAAATCTGTTGGGTCACTTGCTGGGCTTGGTGGTGCTGCAGCTGTTTTCGGAACTATACTGGCAATTCTTTTTGCTAAATATATTTCAAGTTGGCCATTGCTTTTCGGCTTACTTGCTACATTGGTGCCTTTGTCACTTTTGTCGATTTGGCTAACAGTTGGTAAAATCGAACAATTTAGAGAATAGAAAATAGTTAAATATGAATGGTAAATAGTTAAATATTAAATTTTATAGATATGATGAAACTTGAAGGAAAAATAGCAGTTGTAACCGGTGGTGCACGTGATCTGGGACGTGCTATCTCTTTGAAACTTGCAGCTGAAGGTGCAAAAGTCGCACTAAATTATTACGATAATCCAGGAGATGCTGAAGAAACGCTCAAAATAATTCGTGATGGGGGAGGAGAAGCTATTGCCGTGCAGGGTGATATGACAAAAGCAACTGATGTAAAACGTCTTTTCGAAACATGTACTAGTGCTTTTGGACATAAAGTACATATACTAGTCAATGTGGTTGGTGGTTTGGTAGGTCGTAAACTAATCACCGAACAGGATGAAGACTGGTATAACTTTCTTATGGATGTAAACATGAAAAGTTGCTGGTTGTGTACCCGTGAAGTAGTTCCCCTCATGAATGAAGGTGGTTCCATTGTTAATTTTTCTTCCCTGGCGGCTCGTGATGGAGGAGGACCCGGAGCTTCGCTATATGCAACAGCTAAAGGAGCAGTAATGACTTTTACCCGCTCGATGGCTAAGGAACTCGGACCTAAAGGTATTCGCGTAAATGCACTTGCTCCGGGAACTATCGCTACTTCGTTTCACGACAGGTTTAATACTCCTGAAAACCGTGAAAAAATGAAAGGTGTTTATCCTCTTCGTCGTGAAGGCGATGCAGGTGACATTGCTGACCTGGTACTCTTTTTAGCGTCAGATGATTCCGATTATCTGACAGGAACAAATATTGACATTAATGGGGGGATTTATTTTTCGTAGATAAATACTTTATAAATGGATTTTTTCTGACAAATTTTATGCTTATTTATTTATAACCATGATTTGATTATAAAAGTTTTATTGGGATAAAATAACGGAGGTATACAACTAAGTACAGTGTATACCTCCGCTTTATACCAGATTACTTTAAACGCAATTACCTATCAGTTGTTTTACGTTTTCTTTTTATTACACTAACCGACAACCCATAACCGACAGCCATAACTAACATAAACACCAAACCATCGGGTATAGGTACACAACTTTCACCCGGTTCATCGGGCAAGACAGGAGCATAACTACGGGTACCTTTAGAACTTGAATTGTTTCGGAAAGCTTCTTCAACCCCCCAAACTGTTTTTCTTTCTTCAATTCCGTATAAATATCCCGAAGTTTTGTTGTTCTCCTCGTTGTACTGCT
>CAYNGF010000167.1:0-6502 GCA_964396515.1 uncultured Paludibacter sp. | reverse complement strand
GCATAATAACTCACTGCTGAAAATTCAACAGGAAATTTATAATGTTCGCCTAACAATTGCCAAATTAGTAATTCTCCAATTTTGTATATAAGGAGATAAGCCGCTATTGTCCAAGCAATAGCATAAGAAAGAGCCGGATTTTTACGAAGCAGGTAAATAATTAGATTTAAAATTACAAAAAGCGCTAAAATCAACCATCCAGCCCACCAATAAACATTATTGCCAAACATGAAGAATGCGATTCTAAAATTTAATTTTTTCGGCGCTAAGATAATGTATTTTTTTTTGTCTGATAAATGAATATAGATTTGATTATTATTAATGACAAAAAATTATTGCAATTTCTTTGATAATTGAATTTAAACTCCAGCAGCGGTCGCACCCTGCCGGCAGTTAAAAAGTTGTCGATGTTCAATCAATTTACTCAAAACGGCAGCTTTTCGTTCGCATTGATCACTATAATATCGTTCAGGTTGGTTGTGTAGCATGGCGAAAGTTTTTCATTTTTAAGTTTCCATTTCCGCCCGAAGCCCTGAGTGGCTATGCGTACTTTCCGATTGCCATAAGTAGCATTAATTTTATCCATTACCATCATTGCTTTCCCGAATTTTTCGCGGTTTCGTTCATCAAACATTGTAGTTTGCAGGGGTCGTTCGGGTACAATTTCAGTAATTATTACACCCGCTTTTTTATAACGGTAACCATTGGCAAATATTTTCTTTAGTCCACTTACAGCATAATGTACCAATTCAGTGGAGTCATTGGTAGGAACAGGTAATTGCATTAACGTTTGATTATAATACTGCGGCTGATTTTCGGCAAAAGGATTGGTATGCAAAAAAACCATTACCGATGCTGCAAGCGAGTGTTCACTTCGTAATTTCTGTCCACACGATGCCGCAAAGTTTGCCACAGCTTCTGTAATGGGTTCAATGGTGGTCAGTCGCTCACCAAAACTGCGTGAAGTGCATATAGTTTTGCGGGCAGCTTTCACTTCAAGTTCAAAGCAAGGTATGCCTCGCAATTCACTCCACGTACGCTCGCCCACTACGCCCATAAGTTTCCGAATCCATGTACGCGATTTTTGGGTAAAATCCCATGCAGTATTCACCGAATAATAACGCAATTTTTTTGCATATCGCCGTCCTATTCCCCAAACATCTTGTATATCAAAAAGTCGCAGGGCTTTTTCTCGCTTTTCGTCTGTATCAATTACACAAACACCTTTATAACCCTGATATTTCTTTGCAAACTTGTTCGCTACTTTTGCTAATGTTTTCGTGGGTGCTATACCCAAACTTACAGGTATTCCCGTGCCTCGTGTGGTAGTCCGTACAATTTTTTCGCCCAATGCTTTTAAATCTATCTTTTCGAAACCTTCGAAATGCAGAAAAGCTTCGTCGATGGAATAAATTTCAATATCGGGTACAAAACTTGCAACGGTGGTCATCACTCGGTGCGACATATCGCCGTAAAGCACATAATTCGACGAGAAAACCGCCACATCGTGCTGCTCAATAACTTCTTTGAGTTTGAAAGCCGGTTCGCCCATCGGAATGCCTAATTTTTTGGCTTCATTCGAACGTGCAATCACACACCCATCATTGTTCGAAAGTACAACAATAGGCTTACCTACAAGCGAAGGATTAAAAACTCTTTCGCACGAAGCGTAAAAATTATTGCAATCAATCAGTCCGTACATTAAATAATATTTGTTTTACAAAGATAAAAAATATCGATGCTATAAATATTAGTTATGAAACAATTATCGATGGATTAGATGGACAAAACAATTTCTGAATAGATATGCGTTCTTTAGAAGAAATATGTATATTAAACTGCTTTTATTATGCTATATTTGCTAATTATTCAACAATTTAAATCAACATGAAAAAGACCATTCTCAGATATTCATTACTGTTATCGTTTTTACTATTTGTTTTTTCGTGCGAAAATTCATTTAAAAATCCTTCGCTCAACGATTTTTGTAACTTGGTACCAAAAGGTTGGACGTGCGATATAGTGCTTTCTGACTTTAACCCAAATGATATTCCGAAAAATGCTCCTCAACCCATAGCTATTATTAAATACATCAATGCTGAAAAAACTTTTCAATGGGTGGGCGATACGAAAATTAATCCTTCATTAACGCTCGATTTTTATCCCATTGAACAAAAAAAGGAATTGGTTGAGTTTATAAAATCGCAGCTAATGTACTCATGGTGTATTCCCGAATATTTTGGAGAAACAAATAGATATTTTATTTTAACTTCGCCTTGCTTTAAAAATAGCGGAGTATTTACTGATGATGCCAATAAATATGCCGAAGATTTACATCGGGCATTAGAGAAAATTATTACACGGAAGAATTACATTCTGTCTGAATGAAACTGAAAGTTTATTAGAATCAAACAACTCGTAAAAAAGAAAATCGACTTTAGAATCCAAGCACTTCGACAAAATCTAAATCGATATGGTGCATTCAAGCAAAGCAAGAGGATGGAATTCTGAATGTGATAAGAGAGTCTTAACGTATTATGATAAGTTCGACTGCAAGATAGTTACAATAATGAATTAACTCAAAAGCTGAGATATTTTATTTTTACATGAAACTTGAAATGCGAATGTCAATAAAAAAATCAAATCTCTAATTTTTAATTTATTACACTCACCTCAAACTTTTCACCCCCTTCTTTTATGGTTTTTAATTGAGTAAGTTACAATTCCCCAAATACAAAAATTATTCTCTTCGGTAACTTTAATGGGTTTAAACGCAGGGTTTGCAGGCACAAGATAAACTGCATCAGACTCGATCCGAATAAATTTTAACGTAAATTCCCCATCGATAAAGCAAACGGCCGTATCGCCATCCTGCGGTTCGAGCGATTTATCAACAACCAAAATATCGCCATCCGAAATTCCTGCATCAATCATCGATGATCCTTTTACCCGTGCGTAAAAAGTGGATGAAGGATTATTGATAAGCTCTTTGTTTAAATCGATGGATAAATCGATATAATCCTGAGCCGGGCTTGGAAAACCTGCCGCAATTCCTCCTTCAACCAGAGGCAGTTCAACTACCGAATTGGTGTTGGCCGAATAAAAATCAAGCGTGGACGAAGTATTTATTTTATTAATTTTTAGCGACTTACTCATTTTTCTTTTTTGAAATTGTTACGACAAAATTAATGCAAATATTTGAAACAAGTTATCCAAATCTATTGCGAATTTTGAAAGTAAAAGGAAGTTCTCTTCCATTTTTTTTGCAACGGATGTTTTTTAGTACCTTTGCAGTTTAATTCAGCAAAAAATATTCCTATGGAAACTATTGTAATTCACGACAAACAATTTCGTTTGTCAATTCCCGAAAGTGAAATTCAAGCTGCAGTCAAAAAGGTTGGGGAAAATATTAGCACCGATCTCGAAGGTCAGAATCCACTTTTCATTGGAGTACTCAACGGTGCTTTTATGTTCGCTGCCGATTTGATGAAAAATATTTCCATCCCTTGTGAAATTACTTTTGTAAAACTTGCTTCCTACGAAGGTATTTATTCTACAGGCAGTGTGAAAGAAATTCTGGGTTTGAATGAAAGTGTTATAGGACGAAATGTAGTAGTTGTTGAAGATATTGTGGATACCGGCATCACAATGGAACGGATTTTAAATTCACTTACAGTAAAAGGCGCTGCAAGCATACGTGTAGCTACATTTTTGCAAAAACCCGATGCATTACAGCGCGACATTAAAATTGACTATATAGCAATGAAAATTCCCAATGAATTTATTGTTGGCTACGGACTCGATTATGATGGCTACGGTCGAAACCTTCGCGATATTTATACTGTTGTAGCGGAGTAAGTTATCTTTAGACAAAAGGTAAAAATAGTTATCTGTTGTCATTTATCTTTATTTTTTAATCTTTATTTTTTAATCTTTATTCTTTGTTCTAAAAAAATGCTTAACATTATTCTTTGCGGCGCTCCCGGATGCGGAAAAGGCACTCAAAGTGAGTTGCTGAAAAAAAATTATAACTTGACACATTTTTCAACCGGCGACATTTTGCGGGCTGAGATAAAAGCCGGAACCGAAATTGGCTTGCAAGCCGAAGAATTTATATCGAAAGGTATGCTTGTACCGGACGAAATGATTATCGGTATGTTGATGAAACAAATCGATGGTATGAATCCGCAAGCACCAGGTATGATTCTCGACGGATTTCCTCGCACAGTTGAACAAGCTCGTCAGTTAGAATTGCTTCTTGCTCAGCGTAATAAAGAAACAACAATGCTTATTGACATTCAAGTAGATGAACAGGAGTTAATAAACAGGTTGCTTTTACGCGGTCAAATATCAGGTCGCTCTGATGATAATGCCGAAACTATTCAAAAAAGGCTTCAGGTTTATAATGAAAAAACAGCTCCCGTAAATAATTTTTATAAAGAATTAAATAAGTATTTTGCTGTAAACGGTATGGGAACAATCGATGAAATATTCGGAAGAATAATCAAAGTAATTGAAGGGAAAAGTTAGTTTTATTCACTCAGAAACTATAAGTTGAGGCAAACACAAATCTGCATTACTTTATACAATATATAATTTCAACGAAGTTAATTTCAACGAAGTTAATAACATCAACAATCAAAAAAACATCGCCTTAAGCAAAAAATTTAAACATGGCCGGATCAAATTTTGTAGATTACGTAAAAATATATTGTCGTTCGGGTAAAGGAGGTGCAGGTTCAACGCACTTTCACCGTGAAAAATTCATCCCGAAAGGTGGTCCCGATGGCGGTGATGGCGGTCGTGGAGGACATATCATTCTTCGTGGTAACAAAAATTTGTGGACATTGTTGCACCTGAAATATGCTCGTCACATATATGCCGGCGATGGAGGCTCTGGAAGCGGTAGCCGGAGTTTTGGTAAAGATGGGGAAGATAAAATAATTGAAGTGCCACTCGGAACTGTAATTCACGATGCCGAAACAGGTGCATTTCTTGCTGATATAAAGGAAGATGGTCAGGAAATAATTCTGCTTAAAGGCGGAAGAGGCGGTCTTGGCAACTGGCATTTTCGTACCGCAACTAATCAAACTCCGCGATATGCACAGCCCGGCGAACCACGTATTGAAAAAACCGTAGTTTTACAGTTAAAAGTTTTAGCTGATGTTGGATTAGTTGGATTTCCTAATGCAGGTAAATCAACACTGCTTTCGGTTGTATCTGCGGCTAAACCCGAGATTGCCGACTATCCATTTACTACATTGGTTCCAAATCTGGGCATCGTTGCCTATCGCGATAACAAATCGTTCGTCATGGCCGATATTCCGGGTATTATCGAAGGGGCATCGGAAGGGAAAGGTCTTGGTTTGCGTTTTCTCAGACATATCGAACGGAATCCTGTATTACTGTTTATGGTACCTGTGGATACAAAAGACATACGCAAAGAATACGAAATTCTGCTCAACGAACTCTCAAATTATAATCCGGGTTTGATGCGTAAACGACGAGTTCTTGCCATTACTAAATGCGATATGCTCGACGAAGAATTGTTGCAAGAATTAAAAAAAGATTTACCCAACGATTTACCAACAGTAATGATTTCTTCTGTTACAGGTCTTGGCATCGCACAACTAAAAGATCTGTTATGGATAGAAATGAATAAAGAACCTGATGATGATACCGAAATAACTCACGCACCCATCCCTGTTGATAAATCAGACATCGATGACTTCTCGGATGTTGATTCAGAAAATGACGATAATAAAGATTTTGATTGGGATGATGACATTGAAGAAGACTTCAGCGATATAAAAGGCATTGGTTGGGATGATTAATGGGATAATTAAGTTGAAAAATTATGAAATGAAACTTTGAAACGCTCAAACGCTTTAACTTTCAATATACTTATCCCTTTTAATTTTCAAGATTTAATAAACTAACAAAACTTATACGTCAAATCCCTATCACATTACATCTTGGAAAAATTACTTACTTTCGATATTTTTAATTTATTCGGTAACCTTACCCATTTTTGTACTACCCGCTGGGGAGGTGTGAGCAAAGGTAATTTTGGTTCTTTAAATCTTAGTCCTTATTCAGGGGATTCCTCCGAAAATTTTCAGCGCAACTTGCAAATAGTATCAGAAGAAACCGGAATCGATCCACAAAATTTTATTATACCTTTCCAAACCCATGAAGATAAAATTTTGATGATTGATGAAGATTTTTTTAAGTTGTCAGACGAAATTAAGAAGAAAAAACTTCTGGGAATAGATGCCATCATTACGAAGCAGAAAAACATTTGTATTGGTGTAACAACCGCCGATTGTGTTCCGATTTTACTTTACGATGCAACTAAAAAAGCGATAGCAGTGGTGCATGCCGGTTGGCGAGGGACTTGCGCTCGTTTAGTTGAAAAAACTATAAACCAAATGCAACGAGCTTTCGGTTCCAATCCTAGGAATTTATATGCCCTGTTGGGTCCATCCATTTCACCTGAAGC
>CAYNGF010000166.1:0-6517 GCA_964396515.1 uncultured Paludibacter sp. | reverse complement strand
CAATTATTGCGAGCATTTTTGTATTGTTAGGAGCTGTTTTGCAAGGCTCCGGAACTACTAAAACGCTTTCACAACTTGGTTCAGTTGATGCTATTGGCGGAGCATTTACAGTGGCATTATGCTCGGGGATTGTAGTTATGATAATGACCAAGTATAAATTACCGGTTTCAACTGGACAAGCAATTGTAGGTGCAATTATCGGATGGTGTTATTTTACATCAAGTCAGGTAGATTATACTGTTTTAGGTAAAATTATAAGTTCCTGGATTTTTGGTCCGGTTTTAGGAGCAATTTTTTCTGCTTTACTTTATTTGTTGGTACGCAAATTAATACGCAGTTCAAATCTTCATTTATTAAAATTTGAAACAATTATACGATTATCACTTATTATTGTAGGAGCATTTGGGGCCTATAGTTTAGGTGCAAACAATATTGCCAATGTTATGGGAGTGTTTGTCAATTCTATTGATTTGAACATAGCATTGGGTAATTTATCCTTAAATTCAACCGATATTTTATTTTTTATAGGTGGATTAGCTATATCACTGGGCATTTTCACTTACAGTAAACGGGTTATGGAAACCATCGGTGGGGATATTTTGGCAATAACACCCGAAGGAGCAGTTGTAGTGGTGTTATCGCAGGCATTGGTATTATTTATATTTTCATCTACTACATTATCGCATTTTGTACAAAACATCGGATTGCCTGCCATACCCCTTGTTCCTGTATCGAGCACACAAGTAGTTGTGGGCTCTGTTTTAGGGATAGGATTAGTTAAGGGAATGCAGGAAGTGAAACTCAACGTAATTGGTAATATTATGTTAGGATGGGTTTTAACTCCAATTTTATCGGGAGCATTTACATTTTTCAGTTTGTTCTTTGTAAAAAATCTTTTTAACATAAAAGTAACATCTAATAATTTAAGTGAAATAACAAATGCTGACACTATTCGACCTGTTAACGTAAATATACCGGTAGATTTGAATGCAACAATAATTTCATTATTGTTAATCGTTTTAGCAATAATATCGATTTATCTGATTATAAATCAACTTAAATCGAAAACAAAATCGAACGAGAAAGAACATTTTTTGGCAGAACAAATGCAATTTTCCGAATTTCAAAAAGCATTATCGGAAATCGAAGTCAGCACTGTTCAGCTTGAAAACACAAATTTAGTTACCCGTATTGAAGAACAGAAGAACGAGTTAGTAACTTACTCATTGAATTTAAGTGAACAGCGCCAGTATCTATTATCAATTATTGATGAGTTGGAAAAAGCATCCAAAGCATCAGACATTACTGTTAAAGATGAGATTATTAAAAAGATAAAAGTTGAACTACGTCAAAAAATAAGTTTTAACAACGAAGTTGACTCAATTTACCATAAAGCAGAAATTGCAAACAAAAACTTTATAGAAAGATTAGATAAAGAATATCCCGGTTTAACACAAACAGAAAAGAAATTATTGGTTATGCTTAGAATTGGCTTATCGTCAAAAGAAATAGCACCGCTTATGAACATTTCTTCAAAAAGTGTGGAGATAAGCCGCTATCGACTGAGAAAAAAATTGAACTTAGATAAAAATACAAACTTATCAGACTTTAGTAAATCAATGTAAAAATCAAATTTTATGAAAAAAACGTTATTCATTACAGCTATTATGCTCTCATCACTAACAGCATTTGCTCAAAACGAACAGAATTTAGATGTTCGGTATGATCAATATGGTAAAAAAGTGGACAGAAATCGTTTGTTGGCAGAAATGCGAAACGGTGTTTTAGTGTTTGAAACACCAGATCAGGACTACAAACTATGGTACGACATTCGTGTGCAAACGGATGGTCAATTCTTCTTCAACGATAAAATGAATCCTATTGGAGATGGATTCTCTATTCGTAGAGCTCGATTTGCTGTTAAAGCAAATTTAACAAAAAACTGGTATGGTGAAATTGATATTAATGTATCAAATGGTGCACTCGAACTTGAAGATGCAATTATTCAATACAATTTTACGAATTTTCTGAAAGGTTTAAATACCCGCGTTGGAAATTTCAAAGAACAATTTTCCATGTCACAAACAGCATCTTCGCGTTATTTAAACTTTATGGAACGAGCTATGGTGGTAAATACTTTCGCTCCTTCTCGCCATCTGGGATGGGATGCAACATACAGTGCCCCTTGGTTTTTGGCAGCAGGTGGGGTATTTTTCCAGGAGATTAAAGATTTGGAAACCCTAACCTGGGTTGAAGACAACAATAAAGATTTTGGTCGCGATCAGGGATATTCACTAACCGGTAAATTAATATTACAACCCTTTGGCGATAATAAAAATTATGGCATCCATGCTGCTTATGCTTACTCATATCGGACACCCAAAACAAGTGTTGCTCCTGCAGAGTATGGGACAGCTCGTTACAGTACCCGTTCTTTAAGTAGTATTAATCGAAAAAAATACCTTGATACTGACTTGATTCCACAATTGGATCATGAAATAAGAACTAATATTGAGTTAGCTGCTTATGTAGGCGGATTAGGACTCCAGAGTGAAATTATTTCGAATAAAACTTACCGTAAAAATAACCTCGAAACATTAGATTTTGGAGGATTTTATGTGCAGGGCTCCTATTTGCTTTTTGGAGGTAAACAGTTATATGATAAAGCGCAAGGAGAATTTAATCAACCCGAAAAAGGCAAAAAGTGGGGCGATGTTGAATTGACATTACGTTATGATTTTATCGATTTGAACGATAAGGAAATTATGGGAGGTTCTGCTGAAGGTTACACAGCAGGGATAAATTTTTATGCTGCCCGAAATGTGAAGTTTCAACTCAACTATAGTTATTTGAACCACGACCGATATGCTAATGGCAAAGGGAAACTAAATGTAGGTTACGATTTGAATGGAGTACTAACCAAAGATCCGACAAAGGTGGCTGATCCCAGTGGAAAAGCCGGTAACGATTATGGACAGTTAGGTATAAGATGTGAAATTGACTTTTAATAAATCATTTAATCATGAAAAAGTATATGAACTTAAAAATAAGATTTATAGTTTTTGCTGTTTTAACACTCGTAGTGTTTTTATTACTTGCAACAGCATGTGTTAAAGATCCAATTTATATTGGTCCTCCAAGTATTTCTGCATTATCAATTACACCCAATGCTCCCGGACCTGAAGACAATATTGTTGTAATGTGTACTGTAACAGATTTGCAAGGTGTTAGCAATGTAAAATTATTTTATAAAGTAAACCAAGGCACTTTTACTTCAGTGGATATGACTGGGGGACCCGTTTATACTGCCACAATACCGGCTCAACAATCTGACGCATCAGTATTTTATTATGTTCAAGCCACAAATACTTCACAGCTTGTTGCTACATTACCTCAAAATGCACCAACAAACGTTTCATTTTACAAAGTTGGGGCGCCAGCAATTTTAATTAACGAATTATTTTCTCGAGGAGTTGTAGGTGATGTTGACTGGATTGAAATTTACAACAACTCAGACAAAACTGTTGATATCAGTGGTTACAAAATTTATGATCTTGGTGGTAAGGATGGTGCTAAACCCAAAATGGAAGCACCTTCAGGTACCATATTGGGTCCACATGGATTTTATGTTTTTTTGGTTGACGATGCAGCTACTGCTTTTCCTGCAGGTTCAAATTTCGGATTAAGTAGTGGAGGGGAAGATGTCTGGTTGGAAAATGCTGCTGGATTTGTTATCGATCAAGTTGCCTTACCCGCAGTAACTGATGCAAACCATTCATACGGCAGAAAACCTGATGGATCAAACAACTTCTTCATTTTAATTAATCGATCAAAAGGTACAACTAACAACAATTCAGCAACATTATAAATAAATATACACAATGGCAAAAGAAGAATTAAAAATCGGCGAGGTTTCAAAACCTCGCTTTGAATTCCGCTCGTTCGGACAAAATTTTGATGCAGCAGCAAAACGCATGGCGCGTTTATCTGTGCCTGTACCTGAAAAGGTTTGGGAGCGCTATTCCGATGAAATTTATATCCTTTCACGTACAAACGACATCAACAACACCAAAATACGTGATGGAAAAATGGATATCAAAACTTTTGTGCAAACGGTAGAAGGTTTGGAGCAATGGAATCCATTAATGAAAGGTGAATTTCCAATCTCGGCAAAAGTTCTTACTGAAGAAGTATTCCCGGCATTTATGGTTGAAATGCCACCTCTTACAAAAGATGTAATAACTTATGAAGAGTTTTTGGAAATGATTTATGCACATCCTGACTTAGCTGCTGTTAAAGTACACAAACAGCGCTTTGGTTATATGGTTAACAATACAATTTGCGAATATGGTGAAGTTTTAATCAATGGAGCTCGCGTAGTTACTATCAATTCAGAATCAACCGAAGTAGAAGATATTCTGAAAACCATAAAAGATGTAGGTTTGGAAGGTGTTGAAAACATCAACTATCTGCAAGCGATCAAACGGGTTATTGGAATGATTAATAAACCGTTGGCGAATTAATATTAGTTACGAGTTACAAGTTACAAGAAGTATAGTAATTTCAATCACATTAAAACTCCCGATAGCTATGGTGACGGAAGACATTGTCAGATTGGCATATTGTCACATTAAATTATTGGCACATTTATAAATTAAAATTATGGCACAAGAAATAGAAAGAAAATTTTTAGTAAAATCTGATGCTTTTAAGGCTCAGGCAACCAAAGAAACACGTATTACACAAGGTTATATTTCATCAATCCCTGAGCGAACAGTACGTGTACGTGTTAAAGGCACCAAAGGATTTATCACAATAAAAGGAATTGGAAGCGCCAGCGGTGCAAGCCGTTACGAGTGGGAAAAAGAAATTCCAGTGGAAGAAGTGAACGAACTGCTCAAGATTTGCGAGCCGGGCGTTATAGATAAAACACGCTACGAAGTGAAAGCAGGTCCTTTCAAATTTGAAGTGGACGAATTTTATGGCGAAAACGAAGGACTTACAGTTGCTGAAATTGAACTAAACAGTGAAGACGATAGCTTCGAAAAACCGGAATGGTTGGGCGAAGAAGTAACGGGAGATGTAAAATACTACAACTCTATGTTAATGAAAAATCCCTATACTAAGTGGTGAATTTTTATTCTCTTATGAAATCAAAAAATAAACTAATCTCCTCTCAATTATGAGAGGAGAAAGTTTGTAAAAAATATTATTTCTCCTTATTTTTAATCGTAATGAAATTAAAAATCGCATTGATTGTAGTAATTTTTCTTGCAACATCGTGTGTAAAAGATGAAATTTACACAAATGTTCCGATAGAAAAAGATTTTGAAGAATTTACTACAGCAGTAATGGGTTTATCAGGTCTTTGTTTTTCAGAAGACAGCACATCGCTTATGGCTGTAAGCGATAAGTACGGCATTTATGAACTGAATTTTGATGGGACAACCAAACGAAAATTAGATTATAACGGAAGCAACGATTTTGAAGCCATCACCTTCAACTATAAAACAAAAAAATATTTCCTGGCCGATGAAACAAATATGACTGTTTCAGTATTGAACAATGATATGACCTTAACTCAAATAACTAAAGTTAACATTGAAGGTGGCGTAAGCAACAAAGGCATAGAAGGTCTTACCTATGGAGAGGATACATTATATATTGCCATTCAGGAAGCGCCAACTTTAATAATTAAATATGATTTAAAAACAAATACCGAGAAATCGAGACAAACAGTAAGTTTTGCAGTATATTTATCCGAAATTTGTTTTGACTGTACCGATCGTACATTATGGATTTCTGACAGTCAGCAAAAAATGCTGCTTCATTGTACATTAAAAGGGGAAGTAATAGCTTCGCAGCCAATAGATTTTGTATCGAAAGCAGAAGCTTTGTTAGTGGATCGTAAACATAATTGCTGCTGGATAGGCTGCGATCTAACAGGCAATCTTTATAAAGTAATACTAAAAATATAAATGTGAAACCATGGGTGAAATTTCTGAAATAAAATCTGCTGAAGTTAATCTTGAAGAGAATAAAGAAACGTTTGACATTCTCGACATGAACAATTACCGCGTTGAGAAATTGCGGAAAAACAAGAAATCAGGATTTGAACGTTGGATGGAAATATTTGGCGGACCATTAGCAATTTTAGTTTTTGTCTATATTTATTATTTTGCAAATATTCCATTTTTAAGCGATATTAAACCTGACATTCTGAAAGGTGATGCTTTAAAGCGTTTTAACGAATTAGGAATTGAAGGTTTTTCAAGAGCCAATTATGCCATGCTGGCGATATTTGCTGCATCTATCGTGTTGTGGATTACAGAGTCTGTACCAAATTATCTTACTTCGCTTTTTGTAATTATAGCAATGGTACTTACAGGTGTAACCACCGAAAAAGTGGCTTACGCTCAACTTGGACATCCGGTAATGTGGCTGAATATTCTATCATTCGTACTGGCGAGTATGTTGGTAAAAACCCGTGTTGCAAAGCGTTTTGCATTGTGGTTTG
>CAYNGF010000165.1:0-6620 GCA_964396515.1 uncultured Paludibacter sp. | reverse complement strand
ATAATCCAAACCCAATGGCCGCACCAAGAACATTGCAGATCACATCATCGATTTCACACCAACCGAGGTTAAAAACGTACTGAACGGCTTCTATAACTGCGGATAAGAGAACCGCTGTGAGTAACAGCCATTTCCATCGTTTTCCTGGGAAGAGAACACCAAACGGTATGAACACAAGGATGTTATTTATGTTCTGGATGCTCTCAGTTCTCCCGAAACTCTCACCTGCAATCCACGCCCGATAGGCCCACAGCAGTTCCCACTTAAAAACTCGTACTCCCATCCTCGGCTGCCGTGATAAAATTGTCAGCCAGAGAAGAAAAAGCACATACGCAACGAAGAAAATCCATCTCAGCCACTTCTTCAACCTTGCAGAGCCTTTCTGACAAGCGCGTCCACACTTTCAACTGATCCGTGATCGATCTGGTCTATGGCAGCGGCTGCATATGCATGGGCTTTGCAAAACCGCAGATGGGATAACTACAAGATGTAGTGTTTTAGATGGGCTAAATGGCATTTTTACTACTATATATTGATTTTCCAGATGGGATAAAATCAGTCTGGGTCATTTATCAGTTGGGATAAAATACGAAAATAGTGTTTGTCAGATGGGCTAAAATCAGAGAACTGCGTTTGTCAGTTGGACAAAAAGTGCTGTTGACACACAAAAAGCAGCCCACCGGGTGAGCTTCCTCGTTACGATCTCCTTCGTAAGTTGGAAACAAACCCAGTGGGCTGCTTTTATTCTTTTCTATCTGCTATTTGATTTCCTTCATCCGTCCCTGGTGGATTTCATAAGCCTGCCGCATATCAAAATAAACCAGGTGACTGTCTGGAGCAAACCGCTCTCCCGGCACCCGGTACGTCAGCCGCTTTTCCCATCCACAGGTCTTGTAAACAAAGCGCACGAGTCCCTTGCTCTTAATGTCATAGTGATCACGTGTAAGCTCCTCCGGCAGCCTGTGTGCTCCTCCATCATCAATACTGCAGGGCTCTATCCCGAAAAACATGTCCTCCGGGTTAAACCGAAACCGGAAGTACTCCGGATAGCCCATGGCCACCAGAGTCGTTTTGAATATAGTGATCCTGCCGGTAACGATGTTGAAAGATATGCCTGGAGACGCGCTATTCCAAATTACATACTCTTCCAATATGCTCCCTCCATCAAGAAGGCGTAATTCACTCCTTCTTCACTCCTGTAAACCCAGCAATCGTCACGAAGCCATCCATGTCCGTGATCTCTGTTTCCTTCTTGTACTGCGCCATCGGCACACCGAAGGTATTAGCGATGTCGTCCGGATAGAATCCTGTCCTGGTATCAACCACTACAACCTCGCCATTCTCATCAAGCTGCTCTTCACCCTTCTTCGGCTTCTCGTTGAAGATCTGATGGACGTTGAGATCAAAGACGTAGTAAATCTTTCCCTTAAATTCGATCTTATACCCCAATATCTTATACCGGCACTTATCGTTCCATCCCAGCTTCGTAAAAAGCGGACCGGTAAAATCGGGGCAGCGCATTCTTCTGCTCTTTCGCTTATCCGTCCTCGCGACACACCAGCGCAGAGCGTGCTTGTCATTCTCATCACATTCCGTGACGGAGAGGAAGCGGAGATTCTCATCGTACAGCAACTTGACATAGACAACACCCTCAAAATCTTTGATGCAGGCTGTGTTGAATGTGATATTGCTGTTTCTGATCGTAACCGCCGGATCGCGCAGGCTGGCAAAGAGCTCCTTCCGGACGACCTTGCAGTTGTCAGGATTGAAGATGCGCTCTATCTCCTGGCGGCGCTCCTCCTTTTCGGAAATTACAATCTGCTCTTCGCTCATGCCGTTTTCTTCCATCCTTCCATGATTGTTTCGGCTTCTTTCAGTAATGCGGCAAGCCTGTCCGCTGTGATGTTATTCATTTCCTCCAGCTCCTTCGCTGGACGCAGGACATCCCAGTCTCCTGCATAATGGCGTTGCTCAAGGACAGAGACCGGCACACCAAATGAAGTCGCCCAGGACGGTGGGTTGATTCGCACCTTCTCCCGGATGACGATCTCCTCATGTTCGGCTTCAGCCTCTACCTCCGCCTCTTCCGGAACAACGATCTGTTCCACCGTTTTTGTGATTACCGGCTCACCCAGTTCAAACAGAAGGAGCTTATTGTCCCCCTGTACCTTAAATTCACCACTGAATCTATACTGCCCCTCGTCCTCCCAGTTCATCATGTCAAAGAGCGTCCTGGCGAGGCCCCGGCAACTCAATGCGGAAACAACCCAGCGATCTTCACGGAGGTGGCCCCAGTGGATGGCGTTGGGATTATCCTTCTCGCACGGACGGATCGCAATGCAGTTCTTGACCGTGTTCAGGAGAAGCTCCACATATTCCACATCCTCGAATTTCTTCAGACAGGCGGTATTGAAGCGGAGCTTGCCGTTGGTGATAGTCATTGAAGGCCGCTCATTTGAAGGGAAATAATCTGCACGAACAACCTGGTATCCGCCCATGTACAGTTGCTTCTCTGCGGTCTTCATCTCATCTGTGGGTACCTCCACACTCTCACAGGCAGCCTGGTACTCCTCCGCAGAAAAGCCCGTCCAGTTCTTATCAACCGGAACGTAACCGGAGAGGATACCGCCGTCGATAACGCTCAGTACAGGGAGCGGACGGCTCTTTGAAGCGTAGATGTGTGAGGACTTCATGAGATTCGCAGCATTATAGACATCCCGGTCGACAATCGGTTCATGATGATTCCTCTGGATGTACTGCTTCCGGTTCTGCCGGTTCCTTTCGGATTTGTGAGTTTTGAAGTCGGGGGTGTATGTCTTTCTCGCCCGGACATCGCCGCAGTGGCGCTCATTTTCAATGACACCATCGATAGACCCTGGATTCCAGACCTCGTTACCCAGCTTGGTTTTTCGTCCATACTCGGTAAGAAGGTCAGCAATCTCTTTACAAGACCAACCGTTGATATACAGGTCGTAGATGACCTTCACGGTTTCCGCCTCGTCCGGGTTGATCACCAGGTTTCCCTCTTCATCCAAATCGTACCCCAGCAGCTCCGGCGTCAGGAAGATGCCCTTGGAAAAGCGTCTTTCTATCGACCAGTTCATGATGAAGGACTTGGAGCGAGATTCCTCTTCTGCCACCGTCGCAAGGATGGTGAGGACGAGAGAGCCGGTCGCATCAAGCGTGTACAGGTTGTTCTCATCGAAATGCACGCCGACACCGTATTTCTTCAGCTCGTCGATCACTGACAGACAGTCCACGACGTTACGAGCAAAACGGGCGATAGACTTCGCCAGGATATGCTGAATCTTTCCCGCCCTGGCATCCTCGATCATCTGGAGCATACCTTTCCGATGGGACAGCTCAGTGCCAGAGATCCCTTCGTCGCTATATATACCAGCGAACTCCCAGTTGGGATTCGCATTGATCCGATCGGTGAAATCATTGACCTGCAGCTCGTAGGAGGAAGTCTGCTCATCGTTCTCAGTGGAAACTCGAACGTAAGCCGCAACCTTCAGCTTTCGCTCTTCCAATGCGATCTCATCGGTCGCTATTGCCGGAATCACCTCCAGCTCGGATGGATCGACACCCTTATACCGGGTACGGATTTTCTGCTTGCTGTCGATCTTTTCTCCTGCGATCATGTTATCTCAATCCTCCTGTGGCCGTATGCTCCAGTACCACTGCTTCATTTTCCGATAACAGCGGACACCCATGTTCTTTCTGGTGTCTTCCGCTGTGCGCTGACTGATGCCCTCGGCTTTCAGCCGCTCATAAATCTCTACAGAGCGCATATCCCCTTGGGATAATATGTCTTTTATCAGATAGGCTGCCTTTTCCATTTTGGTTTCAAACACTGGAGGCTCCACACTTTTCTCTTCATTCGGAACGGTGCTCACTCCCAGCCAGGCAAATCCAGTCTTCGGCCGTATTTCAAACCGCAGTTGGGCGTCCGATGGTCCAAGGCTGTTTTTTATCTGTGTGACGACACGAATGTCCGTATCCTCTGGATCACGTTCCACTTGCAGAACGCTTCTCGCAGCGGCAACAACATCTATACTGCCCAAGGAACGATACAGTCCCTTGCTATTTTCCTTTTTATTCAGATGCCCGATCAGCACCACGGCGCAGTCATAAGTTGATGCCCACAATGAAAGGCGGTGCATAAGTCTTCGGGCTCGACCTGCAATCTGTAGGTCGGAATCATTACCGAGATACGCCTGGATCGGGTCTATCACCACAAGCCGTGGTCTGAAATCGATGATTGCCTGTCTGATCCTCTCATCGTCCAGCGTCAGGCCGCTGTGTATTTCTTCATTGATGAAAGCGATGTTCCGGCAGTCAGCGCCGCTTTTTTCAAGTCTCGGTTTTATGGTATCGGATACACCATCCTCGGAGCACTGGTATATGACTCGCTGTGGTCTGCCGAAAGCCTGTCCATCGGGAGTTGCTCCGCCTGTGGAAAGCTCAGCGATTAAGTTCATCATCAGGGTAGATTTCCCATCTCCGGGATCTCCTTGAAGAAGCGTTATCTTGCCAATAGCAATGAAGGGATACCAAAGCCATCTTACATTTGTGGTCTTAACATCGCTGTAGAGCGTTATCAGCTCTGAGCCCTCCATTTCCGGCATGATTGAACCCTCCGATTCCACCGCAGACTATTCCTGCGATTGTACATTAATATTATACTTTTTCCTCTGTGGTTTTACTGTGACCCATCAGGTCACATTTTTAGAATTGATGTGATCCAACGGGTCACAAAAACGCCTTAGACAACAGCGTAGCTGGGAGTGTTTTGTGTTGTGGTCTAAGGACCGCCAGTTCAAAAAGAATTATCTCCACATTCAAGAAATATCGGTTGCTATGTGCAAAACTCAGAGCTACTACTATCAGTGCTTATGCGGGCAAACGAGAGGAGGTACTTATGCCCGTAGATTATGCAAAACTTGGCGATCGAATCAGGATCATCAGATCCCAGCAAGGAATATCTCAAGAAAAACTGGCAGAATTGATCGATGTGGCAAGAGAAAACATCAATCGATTTGAGAATGCTTCAAAGGGTCCGAGCCTTGATAGCCTGGTAGATATAGCGAACGCCCTTCACGTTTCCGTGGACGACCTGCTTGTGGATAGCTTGGAATACCCGATTTCCACAACAGACTCTGATCTGCACCGTCTGCTCCTCGACTGCAACAGAATCGAAGAGCAAATACTAATCAAGAACGCGCAGGAACTAAAAAAGATCCTGTACGGTCTCGGAATCTGATGAAATAAAAAATCGCCCGCGTAGGTGGGCAGTTGCATCCATGAACACATTCTTGGGTGCTTCTGTCCTCTACACGGGCATACAATCCTGGTCTACGTTTTATCTCAGATGGGAAACATCGAATCCCTCATCCTCGAGTGCTTTTAATTTCTGAAAATAGGTATGCAAACCAATATCTCGTATTTTCAAAAATGTATCTCTGTCCTTAATATTCAAAATGTCTCCCACGGTCGTGTATCCACATCTATGGAAGGCCCTAAGTGCCCTACCAGGTATTCCAATCACGTGCTTCAGCAGCATTTTCTCATGTTCGGATCGCACTCTTCTTTACCTCACAGTAATAGTCCTTGATAAACCGCAGGAACCGCTCATCCGTTATATATTTCTTCCCGTCCACAGCGGGGAGCGCCTCCCGGATAAAGTCCACCACTCTCTGGTAATCACCCTCTCCGTTCTGCCATGCCTCTGCTCCTATCATTGCGGCAGCCTTGGCGCTTTCGATCAGGGTGATCAGCGCCGATCCTTCGATTGTCGTGTCCGCGCCGTTCCTTTTCACGATCTCAGCAAGAGTAGTTGTCCTTGCCTCCGGCGTCAGATTCTTCAAATATGCATTCACAGCTGTCGCCACCACAAGGCCGTCCCTGTCAAAGCCGTAATTCTCTATATTCATGATCGCGCCTCCTGTTTTATCCGGCAGCTATGTGTGTTCGGCCGCCTTGTTCACAGGGTAACCCAGAGTTTTGCGCATAGCAAGCGGGTCGAGGGAATTTTGTAAGAGAAATACAAAAAGAAGCCCACCTACTCCGTCTTCAACCATGGAATTTTGTCCAATCTTGAAAACAAAGTTGGTGGGCTGCTGCTTATCTATAATACTCAGCGTACCACTCGGCAAAGGCGCGGAGGCCTTCTCTTATGCCGATCTTCGGAGTGAATCCGTAGTCTCGCTCCAGCGCCTCAGAATCAGCATAGGTCACTGGCACGTCTCCGGCCTGCATTCCGACCAGTTCCCTGTGGCCTTCGAAGTCATAATCAGCAGGAAGGACTCCGGCTCTCACAAGCTCCTCCTGGAGAGTGCTGATGTAATCCAGAAGATTCTCCGGCTGACCGCCGCCGATGTTGTACACAGCATAGGGCGGGATCGGTAAGCCGTCTTCTCCGTTTTTCTTCTCCGGCGCACCTTGCATCACCCGGTATACACCTTCCACGATATCATCGATGAAGGTGAAATCCCGGCGCATATCTCCGTAATTGAAGATCTGTATGGTCTTTCCGGCTACCAGCTTCTGGGTTGCACTGTAATAGAACATGTCCGGGCGTCCGGCGGGGCCATATACCGTAAAGAAACGAAGTCCTG
>CAYNGF010000164.1:0-6692 GCA_964396515.1 uncultured Paludibacter sp. | reverse complement strand
GTCAGTAACGGGTGATAGGAAAGTGGCTCCGATTTCCCCTACGGCGCATACCGCCGACCGTTGGCGTTCATTGTAAAAAGACAGAAACAGACTACAGAATAATATGAAATTTTTGCTGCAAAAAGACAAAGAAGAAAAAGGAAAACCCAGCCCACAAAAGCAAGAGTGTGGCTGCCCTTCCCTGCAACCGTCCCTTCGCAGCCACACACATGCTTTTCTTGCCAACCCGCCTGCTGATTGCGAAGGTTTTGCTATATTGACAGTAAATTGATTATAAAATGGTTTCAAAAAAAGATTTATCAGAACAAGACATACGGACAAAGTTTATCACACCTGCGATTGAAAAAGCTGGATGGGACAGAATGACACAATTAGGTGAAGATGTTCCTTTGACTGATGGGAAAATTTTTATTCGTGGAAACCTATTTGCAAGAGGAAAATTGAAACGTGCAGACTACGTTTTGTACTACAAACCAAATATTCCGATTGCGATAATTGAAGCCAAAGACAATAACCATTCTGTAAGGTCTGGAATTCAACAAGCATTGGGATATAGAGAATTATTAAAAGACGTTCCTTGTGTTTACAGTTCAAACGGTGATGCTTTTTTTGAACATGATTTTACTTCTGCAAACGGGAAAATTGAAAGGGAAATACCATTAGACGAATTTCCGACACCCGAAGAACTTTGGAAACGTTACAAAAAACTGAATAACATTGAAGAACCCCAAGAAATTGCAGTTGCAGAACAAGATTATTTCTACGACAGTACAGGAAAGAAACCAAGATATTATCAACAAGTTGCAATTAACAGAATAGTTGAAGCAATTGCAAAAGGACAAGATAGAATTCTGCTTGTTTTAGCAACTGGGACAGGTAAAACTTATGTTGCTTTTCAAACCATTTACCGACTTTGGAAAAGTGGAATGAAAAAACGGATTTTATTTCTTGCCGACCGAAACGCCTTGATAAATCAAACCGTAACTGGCGATTTCAAGCATTTTGGCGAGGCAATGACTGTAATTAAGAAAAAGAAAATCAATAAATCCTTTGAAATTTATCTTGCACTTTATCAGGGATTAACTGGTTACGATGAAGACAAAGACGCTTTCAGGGAATTTTCAAGAGACTTTTTCGACCTGATTATAATTGACGAGTGCCACAGGGGAAGTGCGGCCGCTGACAGTGCATGGAGAGAAATTTTAGATTATTTCAATTCAGCTACTCATATCGGTTTAACTGCTACCCCAAAAGAAACCTCGAAAGTTTCAAACATAGATTATTTTGGCGACCCGATTTATACTTACTCACTAAAACAGGGAATTGATGACGGCTTTTTAGCTCCTTATCAAGTTTTAAGAATTGGATTAAACGTTGATTTAGAGGGTTGGCGACCAGAAGAAGGCAAAACCGATAAAGACGGGAATTTGGTTGACGACAGAGAATACAATGTAAAAGATTATGACCGAAGCCTTGTAATTGATGAACGTACACAGATAGTAGCACGAAAACTCTCTGAATATCTAAAAAAGACAGACCGTTTTGCAAAAACTATAATATTCTGTGTTGACATTGACCATGCTGAACGCATGGCAGAAGCTTTGCGTAACGAAAACCAAGATTTGGTTGCAAAGAATCCAAAATATGTGATGCAAATTACAGGCGACAATGACGAAGGTAAACGAGAGTTACACCCATTCCAAAATGAAGAATCTCGATATCCTGTTTTGGTTACAACTTCAAAACTCTTAACAACTGGCGTTGACGCACCAACTTGCAAACTCATTGTTTTAGATGCAAATATCGGTTCAATGACTGAGTTTAAACAAATCATTGGGCGTGGCACAAGGTTATCACCTGAATTTGGTAAATATTATTTTACAATAGTTGACTTTCGGGAAAATGCACGAAAATTCTCTGACCCTGATTTCGATGGACCACCAATTCAAGATGAACATTTTGGCGAGGACGATGATATTGATGTTCCCGAACCTGACAATACAGACCAAACAGACGAGGAAACAGGAGAAGAACCAAATCCTGAAGATTTCAAAGACACTCAAACAGACCCCGATAATGAAACTGGTGGTGGCGAAGTTTCTGAACCGAGAAGCAGAAAGGTTTATGTAAATGGCGTTGAAGTAACTGTTTTAAATGAGCGAATTCAATATTACGGACACGATGGAAAGCTTACAACACAATCGCTTGACGATTTTACAAAACAAAATGTTTTGAAAAAATACAAAAGCCTGAATGAATTTTTAAACCGTTGGCAAAGTGCCGAAAAAAAGAAAGCAATTATTGATGAATTGCAAGAACAAGGCATTTTACTTTACGAGTTGCAACAGGAAGTCGGCAAAGAATTAGACCCCTTTGATTTGATTTGTCATATTGCTTTTGAAATGCCACCACTAACCCGAAAAGAACGAGCAGAAAAGGTTAAAAAGCGGAATTATTTTGCAAAATATGGTGAAAATGCACGAAAGGTTTTAGAAAATCTTTTGGATAAATACGCAGATGAAGGCGTTGAAAATATTGAAAGTCTGAAAGTTTTGACAATTGACCCTCTAAAGGATTTTGGAACACCACGAGAAATCTACAGTTTCTTTGGCGATAAAGAGCAATATTTGCAAGCAATTAAAGAATTAGAAAACGAAATTTACAAGACAGCATAAGAAAGTATGAATGTATCAGCAGTAATAAAGAGTATCCGTAACATAATGCGTCAGGACAAAGGCGTTAATGGAGACGCACAACGCTTGGAGCAAATGGGTTGGATGCTATTCCTTAAAATATTCGATGCCAAAGACGAGGAATTGGAAGACATGGACGAAACTGGCGAATATGTTTCTCCAATACCCAAAGAATACCAATGGCGAAATTGGGCAGCCAATGACGAAGGTATTACAGGCGATGAACTGATTACGTTTATCGACCGCAAATTATTTCCCGATTTAAGCAACCTTAAAGTACAGGATAATAAACGGGCTGTTTTGGTTCGTGATGTTTTCAGGGGAAACAACAACTACATGAAAAGCGGACAACTTTTCCGACAGGTAGTGAACGAACTGAATAAAATTGACTTTCATGCTTCAAAAGACCGCCATGTTTTCGGTCAGGTTTACGAAACCATTTTAAAGGAATTACAATCGGCTGGTAGTTCGGGAGAGTTTTACACGCCAAGGGCTGTAACCGAATTTATGACACAGACTATTGACCCGAAATTGGGCGAAAGAATACTTGACCCTGCTTGTGGTACAGGTGGTTTCTTAACCGCAGCCATTGAACATATCCGCAAATCTGGTGTAGAGAATTTAGAACAACGCCAACAACTTCAAAATTCGGTGCATGGTTTTGAATTAAAGCCATTGCCCCACATGTTGGCAGTTACCAATCTGATATTACACGACATTGAGGTTCCAGATATTTCCTACGAAGATTCATTGCTTCGCTACCAATCTATAAAGCCCAAAAACAGGGTTGATGTAATTCTTGCAAATCCACCATTTGGCGGAAATGTTGACGATGCAACAGCAGCTACCTTTCCTGTTGGTTTCCGTACCAAAGAATCAGCTGATTTGTTTTTGGTAATGATGGTAAACTATCTGAAACAAGGCGGACGAGCAGCCATTGTTTTGCCCGATGGTTCGCTTACTGGCGATGGAATAAAAGCAAGAATCCGTGAAATGCTTTTACGAAATTGCAATCTACACACCATTATTCGTTTACCAAACTCAGTATTTAAGCCATACGCAAGCGTTTCAACTAATTTATTGTTTTTCGAGCGGGTAAGCAGTCCTTCGGAAGAACAGGAAGAATTTGCAACCAAAGAAATTTGGTATTACGAACACCAATTGCCCGAAGGCAGCAAAGGTTATTCTATGACCAACCCTATAAAACTGGAAGAATTTGAAGCTGAAAAAGCATGGTGGAACAACCGAACCGAAAGCCAAACCGCATGGAAAGTAAATCTTTCTGAAATTATAGAAAAAGCAATAGAAAACGCCAAACCACATTACGAAAAAGAAAAAGAACTGAAACGGGAAGCCTATAGCCTGAAAGAAAAGATAAGCGTTGAAAAAACCGTTTTAAAAGACATTGATAAAAACCAAATTGCCAAAATAGAGAAGCAGCAAGAAAAAATTAAGCAACTTGAAATTTCATTACAGGAAACCGAAACCCAAGCCCGCATTGAAAAACAAACTGCCGACAGTATTTATTATGCTGCATTTAATTTAGACTTTAAGAATCCTAACATTATAGAGGAAGATTTTGGCGACCCAAACCTAATAATCTCTAAACAGAATGAGGTAAACAACCAAATTAGTAATTCATTAGATGCTTTAAAACTGAATCTTGAACCAGCCTTAATTAATTCAAGCTTTGACCTTTTGTTGACAGATTTTCAACGTTTTATTCAAACAAAATCCAATGTAAAATACTTACGACAATCCATTTTACAATTGGCAGTACAAGGTAAGCTAACCGCCAAATGGCGTGAGGAAAATCCAAATATTGAACCTGCAAGTGTTTTGTTGGAGAAGATTAAAACGGAAAATAAAGAAATCAAAAAAGCATATAATTTAAGAAATCAAAAACCTTTATTAAAAATTTCGGACAATGAAATTCCCTTTGAAATTCCTGAAAATTGGAATTGGCAAAGGTTAGGAGATGTATTTTATACAACTTCTGGAGGTACTCCAAGTAGAGGAAATACAGACTTTTGGAATGGTACAATACCTTGGATAAAATCAGGCGAATTAACAGATGGTTTGATTACCAAAGAACCAGAAGAGAAAATCACCGAATTAGGCCATAAGAATTCTTCTACTTACTTATTTCCTGAAGGAACATTATTAATTGCTCTTTATGGAGCAACAGCAGGGAAACTTGGCATTTTAAAGTTTCCGTCAACAACGAATCAGGCAATTTGCGGATTTTTTACAAATAAATTTATTTGCACTGAATACTTGTTTTATTACTTATGGGCATTTAGGAGCAAAATACTAACTGACTCCTGGGGTCAAGCCCAACCAAATATAAGTCAAGATTATCTAAAGAAATTCTGTTTTGCATTACCACCATTTGAGGAACAGCTAAAAATAGTTGAAGTGGTTAAACAGCAAATGACTTTGTGCGATGAATTGGAAAAGAAAATTGAAAAGCGGGATTCGTATCAGGAAAGAATAATGCAGGCGGTAGTAAAACAGGCATTTACAATAAAATTAGAAACCGTTGAAACCGAATAACTATGTCAAGAAAAGCACGTTGCCATTATTTACTTGAAAAGTCGGTGCAGGCTGCCCTTTCGGCAATCGAGGTTTACAATAAACCCGATTTTAAATATCGTGAGGAGAGCTTTTCAATACTAATGGTAAATGCTTGGGAGTTGCTACTGAAAGCAAAAATCCTTCAAGACAACAACAATGATTTAAAATCGCTTTATATCATTGACAAAGAACAAAAACGAAAAAACGGAACGCCTTTTAAGTCGCCAAAATTTAAAACAAATCGCGCAGGAAACTTTTTAACCATTGAGATTACAAGAGCATTGAATTTGCTGAGTTTAGAAGAAAGACTAAAAGAAAATATTCTTTTGCTTGTTGAAATCCGAGACAATGCGATTCACTTTTTTAACGACAGCAAATAGTTTGAGAAAAAAGTGCTTGAGATTGGTACAGCTACATTAAAAAGTTACGTTGAGTGTGTTAAAGAATGGTTTGTTTATGATTTGTCGCAATACAACTTTTATTTGATGCCTCTTTCGTTTTACCACCCTCACGAATGGGAAAGCTATTCAATAAATCAGGAAGATATACAGCACCAGAATTTACTGAAATACATTGCCGAAGTGGAGAAAAAATTCCCTTCTGATGCAAAAGCAAAACATAATATCAGTTTGATACTTGAAACCAAATTTGTAAAATCAAAATCAATAAACGCAGTACCAGTAAGATACAGCAAAGAAGATGGAGCAATAACGATTTCGATAGATTCCGAAGAAAAATTTGCAGATAAGTACAAATGGACTTTTCGAGACGATTTAGTTCCACAACTCAAAGAAAGATATACGGATATTGCTTTTGACAGAAAATTCCGCAGCATAATTAATGAATTAGAGAAAAATCCGAATTATTGCGGAGAAAGATATTTGGATTTTAAAAGGAAAAAAGGGGGTAAGAAAAAATTTTACGACCCGAACATTGTTGTTGAATTTGATAAACATTACACAAAGAAATGACTATGGAGAACCCAACGCTCCCGTCCCTACGCTGTCAGGCACATTGGCAAAACGCACAAAGCCAACGCTACAACCAAATTTTGCCAAAGAGCCTTCCAGCCCTTCCCACGCCAACGCACGAAGGACAAGACAGTGCAGCAAAAATGGAAGATAAATTGACTGAAAAAATAAACAACGAAACGCCAACAAAGTGTATATGCCATAAGGGTTTAAGTGGGTATTCAAGCATTGTAGCCCGCTCAAACTTTTGTGTCGGTGGACAGGAAAGTAGCCCGCAATCCCTTACGGCACATACACTCGACCGTTAGGTGTCATAGTGAAAAACTGAAAGACAGAGATTTATTCGCTGAAAAGTCTTTGACGAACTGTCCGCTTTTCGACATGAAAAGACTTTTCGGTTTTGACAGACTTTTGACTTCGGACAACTTTTCCGGTCGGACAATTCCTCGCA
>CAYNGF010000163.1:0-6773 GCA_964396515.1 uncultured Paludibacter sp. | reverse complement strand
ACCCAGGACCCCATCCTTAAAAGGGATGTGCTCTACCTGCTGAGCTACTGAATCAAAAATTTTCCGAAAAAAGCGGTTGCAAAGATACTGCTTTTTTTCGAATTCACAAACCATTTAAATAAACGAATTGTAATTTTCCAATATTAAGAGACTTATATTTCTGTTTTTCAATAAAATACGAATTTTCGAATTCATTAAACTCAATAGTAATATTACAGTTTTCTTTGAACCGAGTTTCTACATCTTGTCGAATAATTATTATATTTGCAAGCAAATTTATAATCTTACATTTTGGAAATAATAACTTATATATTAATTACGTTACTTTTTTCTGCATTTTTTTCCGGAATGGAAATTGCTTTTATTTCGTCGAATAAATTACGTTTTGAACTCGACAAAAAGCAACAGAACCTCACTTCTTCTATTCTTACAATATTTTATAATCATCCGCAGAACTTTATCTCCACTATGCTGGTTGGTAATAATATTGCTTTGGTTATATACGGTTTGCTGATGGCACGTTTACTAAGTCCGGCTTTTGATTTTATGGGGAATCAGTTTTTTATTACTTTTTCTCAAACCATTGTAGCAACAATAATCGTTATTTTCACCGGAGAATTTCTTCCAAAAACCATTTTCAGAGTAAATCCAAATTTATGGCTTAGGGTGTTTTCTTGGCTGCTTTTTTTCTTTTACATTATTCTTTACCCTGTTGCAAAGTTCAGTTCATGGATTTCATTCAAACTTATAAAACTTTTTCATGTTCAGATAAATCAAAATCAGCAGGATAAATCATTTTCACGAATCGACCTTAATTATCTAATTCAGGAGAGTTATGTTAATACAGAAGATGAAAAAGCTATTGATAACGAAGTTAAAATTTTTCAGAATGCACTCGATTTTTCTAAAGTCAGATTGCGCGATTGTTCTGTGCCTCGAACAGAAATTATTGCTTTGGAATATAATACTGATTTAAATACATTGAAACAGACTTTTATTGAAACCGGACTGTCGAAAATTCCGATATATAAAGGCGATATCGATAATATTATAGGATACATTCATTCATCTGAAATGTTTGAACATCAGAATGAATGGAAAAAATATATTAACCCAATACCTATTGTGCCTGAAAGTATGGCTGCCCAAAAACTTATGAAATTACTTATGCAACAGAAAAAAAGTATTGCAGTGGTGGTTGACGAGTTTGGAGGTACAGCAGGCATTATTACACTTGAAGATATCATTGAAGAAATTTTCGGTGAAATTCAGGATGAACATGATTTAATTGAATATGTGGCTGAAAAAACTTCGGATAATGAATATTTACTTTCAGGCAGGCTCGAAGTTGAATCCGCAAATGCAAAGTTCGGGCTTAACATTCCCGAATCGGATGAGTACGAAACAATAGCAGGTTTCATTTTACATCACCATCAGCATTTCCCGAAGTTTAACGAAGTTATTCATATAGATAAATTTACTGTAAAATGCATAAAAGTTACAAGTAGCAGAATTGAACTTGTTAAGTTTATAATTCAATCGAATTAAAAAAAATTATTTTATTTAATCTATTCGGTTTGGTAATTAAAAGAACTTAAAATGCCAATAATCAGAAAAATTCATAAACATTATTCCCATAACATTTTTTTTTCGTATCTTCGTGCCCTCAAATTAAAAAAAACACATATAAATCATATCATTAAATTCTTAAAATGGCACTACTTGGTAAAATCCGTAGCAAAGGAGTATTATTAATCGTTATTGTGGGGCTGGCATTGTTCCTGTTCATTGTAAACGATGCCCTAACACAAGGATCTTCAATTTTTAATAAATCACGCGAAACTGTGGCCGAAATTTCCGGCGATGTCGTAAATATCAGAGATTTTGCTGCTTCAATTGAACAAATGAACGAAGTTTACAAAATCGAAACAGGACAAAATGAGTTAAACGAAGATATACAATCACAACTTCGCGCTTCGGTATGGGAAAGTTTGGTTAATGAAAAATTATTATTTGCCGAAGCTAAAAAACTTGGTCTTACTGTGAGTGCTGAAGAACTGTCTGAATATCTTATCGGAAAAAATATTCATCCTCTGATTGCACAAAGACGCATGTTTGCAGGCGAAAATGGTCAATTTAACCGTAACAACCTCTTGCAGTTTTATAACAGTTTGCAGACCACTCCCGAAAATGAAGAAATGAGACAGCAGATAGAAAAGGCAAAAAGTTACTGGCTTTTCTGGGAACGCAATGTTAAATTGAGCTTGATGCAGGATAAATATACCCAACTTATTTCCAAAGCCATAACAGCAAACAGCCTTGATGCTAAAATGGATTTCGATGCATCAGCCAATGTTTATGATGTTGATTACGTTGTACAGTCTTATTTTACCGTGCCCGATTCTCTTGTAAAAGTAACTGACAGTGAAATTAAAACACTTTACAATAAACGTAAAGAACAGTTTAAACAGGAAGCTTCAAGAAGCATTAACTATATTACATTTAATGTTAAACCATCGCAGGAAGATTATACCGAAGCTGAAAAATGGATCAATAAACTTGCTGAAGAATTCAAAACGACTAACGAAGTAGCAAGTTTAGTAAATTCAAACTCAGATGTTATGTATGATGGACGAAACTACAGCGAAAAAACTATTCCACAGTCGGTTAAAGATTTCGCATTTGGCAATCCTGTAGGTGCAGTTATGGGACCTGTTTTTGCTAACGACACATATACAATGGCTCGTATTATGGAAACAGGCATATTACTTTCTGATTCTGTGAAACTTCGTCATATTTATCTTACTACCAATAACGAGTCAAAAACTGATAGTATAGTGGCAGCTATACGTAACGGTGGCGATTTTGCTGCTCTGGCTCGCAAATATTCAGCAGTTCAACAAACTGCCGCAAATGGTGGTGAAATCGGATGGATTCAGGAGGGTGTTGGATTTGATAAGGAAATTACCAATGCTGCCTTTTCAAAAGCTGTAAACGAAGTTTTTACATTGAAAAATGCACAAGGTACTCAAATATTACAGGTTACCGAAAAAACTGCTCCGCGCCGAAAAGTTAAAGTAGCAATCCTTGAACGTAAAGTTGTACCTACAAGTCGCACTGTAAGCCAGTACTTTAATGATGCCAAACAATTCATTGCAGATGTTCAAAATCAGGAAAAATTTGAGAAAAAAGCACAGGAAAAAGCTCTTCCGGTACGTCAGGCAAATGATTTGTTACAGGTAAGCGAAAAAGTTGCCGATCTTCCTATGTCGCGTCAGATAGTACGTTGGGCTTTCGAAAAAAGTAAAGGAGCTGTTTCGGATGTGTTCGATTGCGGGAATATATTTGTTGTAGCTGTTGTAACTGATGAAGCTGAAAAAGGTTATTCATCACTACAAAAAGTAGCACCCCAATTGCGCAGCGAACTTATAAGAGATAAAAAGGCTGAAAAAATTATTGCCGATATGAATAAAACTCTTACTCAAAGTTCCTCTTTGCAAAGCATTGCTCAAGCTACAGGCACCGAAGTGAAAGAAGCGTTAGGCGTTACCTTCTCTGCATACCAGTTTGGCTCTGCAGGTTTCGAACCTGCTGTAATCGGAAAAGTTACATCAATGGAATTGAACAAACTTTCAGCCCCAATCAAAGGTAATGCAGGTGTTTATGTAGTTCATACGAAAAATATTCAAAAATCAGAAAATCAGTTTAATAAGGCTCAACAAATTGCCACAATGAATTCTCGCATGAGTTATTCGGTTCCTTATTCCGTAATTCAGCAATTGCGCGAAAAAGCAGATATCAAAGATAACAGGTTGGTTTTTTATTAATTCATAAAGAGAATTTTTTTCAGTAATTACGCAAACGGAATGGCTGCTGTCATTCCGTTTGCGTTTTCAATTGAACAATACAATGCTTTATCACGTTTATTTTATATTGTTTTTATATCAGAAATAATGAATAAAAAATCTTTACTCGGTCTAACCCTCGAACAATTAAAAGTAATAGTTGCCGAAGCTGCAATGCCATCATTTACAGCGAAACAAATTTCAGAATGGCTGTATCATAAAAAAATTACCACAATTGAAGAAATGACCAACATTTCTCAAAAAAATCGTGCATTATTGTCTGAAAAATATGAGGTGGGAAGAACCCTGCCTGTACATGTTCAAACTTCGGTTGATGGTACTAAAAAATATTTGTTTCAAACCTCAACCGGGCAGTATGTAGAAACAGTTTATATTCCGGAAGATGACAGGCATACGCTATGTGTTTCGTCGCAGGTTGGCTGTAAAATGAACTGTAAATTTTGTATGACGGGCAAAATGGGTTTTATAGAGCAATTAACACCTACAGAAATTATTAACCAAATATTATCGCTTCCTGAATCTTCTTTACTTACTAATATCGTTTTTATGGGAATGGGTGAACCATTCGATAATATTGAATCGATTTTTAATGTTTTAGAAATTATTACTTCAGATTATGGACTTGCCTGGAGCCCTCGAAGGGTAACAGTTTCAACCATCGGACATTTGAAAGGAATGAAAGCATTTCTCGAAAAATCGGAATGTCATTTGGCGCTAAGTCTGCATTCTCCGTTTCATGCCGAGCGGCTTTCGTTGATGCCCATTGAAAAAGCTTATCCTGTCCAGGAAGTTTTAGCAGAAATTCGCAAGTACGATTTTAGTAAACAACGACGTGTATCGTTTGAATATATTATGTTCAATGATTTGAATGATACCGTACGCCATGCTGTTGAACTTGTAAAAATTCTGAAAGGAATCGACTGTCGCGTTAATCTTATCAGATTTCATGCCATACCCGGTGTAGATTTGAAAACATCCGATAATGATAAAATGATTGCATTTCGCGATTATCTTACCCGTAACGGAATAACAACTACCATACGAAAATCAAGAGGAGAAGATATTTTTGCTGCCTGCGGTATGTTATCGACAAGTAAGAAAACCGAGAACTAAAAGTAAAAAGTACATAAATAAATCTATTTATTGATTATTAGAGTGTTGAAGATTTATTTGAAATATTTTCAAATAAATCATTTTGTATTTTTCAAATGATTTCTTATCTTTGCACTCCCAAAATCAGAAAATATTATATAATCAATTTTTAATAAATAAGTTATGATCGTAGTACCTGTAAAAGAAGGTGAAAACATTGAGAAGGCATTAAAAAAATTCAAACGTAAATTTGAAAAAACCGGTGTTGTTAAAGAATTGCGTCGTCGTCAGTGTTTCGATAAACCTTCTGTAGTAAAACGTGAGCAGAAAATCCACGCTGTTTACGTTCAGAAAATGCAACAATCCGAAGAATAAAATAAAAACTTAAAGGAAAACTTGCTTTCCTGAATTTTTTATTTTAATTTCGTTGCAGAATTGTATCTACGATTATGATCAACGAATTTCTGCAATATTTACAGTATGAGAAGAATTATTCATCTCATACTGTTTTGTCGTATCATACCGATATCATTCAGTTCTGCAATTTTTTACAATGCGATGCAGAAAAATTCAATCCTGAAACAGTAACTCCCGAAAACATATCTTCATGGATGCTTAGTTTGATGGCTGATGGAAAATCAGCACGTACAGTAACCAGGAAAATATCATCACTTAAATCTTTTTGGAAATTTTTGCTTCGAAATAATTTTACTAAAAACAATCCTGTAAAAAAAATAATACTTCCAAAAACAAAAAAGCCCATTCCTGCGTTTTATAAACAAAATGAGATAGCGGGAATTCTGAACAATCAAAATATTCCCGAAAATTTTGAACCTGTCAGAAATTTATTAATGATAGAAATGTTTTACACTACCGGAATACGACTTTCCGAACTAATTTCGCTGACCGACCACGAAATTGATTTCAATGAACATACCATAAAAGTTACAGGAAAAAGAAATAAACAGCGTATAATACCGGTGAGTAATAATTTTACCGATAATGTGAAACATTACATTAATATCCGTAACAAAACTATTGAAATAAAATCCGACCCACAACTTTTTGTTCGTATCAATGGAAAAAAATTGTATCCGCGACTGGTGTATGCAATAATCCACAATTCGATGTCAACAGTTAGTAGTATGAAAAAGCAAAGTCCGCATGTACTCAGACATAGCTTTGCCACACATCTGCTTAATGGCGGCGCCGATATTAACGTAGTAAAAGATTTGCTTGGACACAGCAGTCTTGCATCTACACAGGTTTATACACACACCGGTTTCGGAGAACTTAACAATATATATAAACATGCTCATCCAAGAGCAAATCAAAAAAAGGAGGAATTATGAAACTCAGAATTCAATCGATTAATTTCGATGCATCTAAGGCATTAGAGGCTTACATCAACAAGAAAACTTCGAAGCTTGAAAAGTTTTTTGATGAAATTATGAATGTCGAAGTTTATTTGAAAGTAGTAAAGCCGGAATCGGCAGTAAACAAACAAGCCGAAATTAAAGTTTCGATACCGGGTGAAGATTTTTTTGCTTCGAAGACATGCGACACTTTCGAAGAAGCTGTTGACCTTACCGTTGTAGCGCTTGAGAAACAAATTCGTAAATTCAAAGAAAAAATAATTAACAAATAAAATATTCTTCCAAATATTTTGTAATCAAAAATAATTTCGTACATTTGCAAGCCGTTTGAATAGCGTAATTCAAACGGCTTTTTCACCTATGGAAATAGCTAACGTTTAGCACTTTGCCTCTTTAGCTCAGCTGGCCAGAGCACGTGATTTGTAATCTCGGGGTCGTT
>CAYNGF010000162.1:0-6789 GCA_964396515.1 uncultured Paludibacter sp. | reverse complement strand
GGAAAAACAACTACTTTGTTTTGAGAAGTACGACCAAACATTTGTTCTTTTGAACGTTTAGAAAAACCTTCAACCAATACTTCGAATGTTTTTCCGATGTCGTTCAGATTGCTGATTTTTGTAGTTTCGTTTTGAAGTGCAATAATCTCGTTCAGGCGTCTGATCTTAACTTCTTCAGGCACATCATCAATGTGTCGTTTTGCAGCGAGTGTTCCGGGGCGTTCGGAATATTTAAACATGAACGCCAGATCGAATTTAACTTCACGCATCAGGTCAAGTGATAATTGATGATCTTCCTCGGTTTCTCCACAAAATCCTGAAAAAATATCTGTTCCTATTGCAATGTCTGGTATCATTCGGCGTAACGCTGCAACTCTGTCGAGATACCATTCTCGCGTATATTTTCGGTTCATTGCTTTCAACACTTTATTACTGCCCGACTGAACCGGCAGATGAACATACCTGCAAATATTTTTGTAGTTTGCCATTACCAGAATGGTTTCATCAGTCATATCTTTTGGATGTGGCGATGTAAATCTTATCCGCATGGAAGGAACCATTTCGGCAATAATGCTGAGTAAGGTAGGAAAATCGGTGGTTGTACCATTATCATCAGAATATTTATAGGAGTTTACTGTTTGTCCGAGCAGTGTAACTTCCTTGTAACCTTTCGATTCCAGGTCGCGAATTTCGTTCAGTATACTTTCCACTTCACGACTGCGTTCACGACCGCGCGTGTAGGGTACTATACAATAAGTGCAGAACTTATCGCATCCACGCATTATTGAAACGAAGCCTGAAATTGATTTGCCGATACGGGTAGGGAGTACATCTTTATAGGTTTCAGTTTTCGAAAGTTCTACATTTATAGCTTTTTCGCCTTGTTCTACACTGTTTATCAAGTTAGGAATATCCAGATAGGCATCCGGACCCACCACAACATCTACATTGTGTTCTGTAATAAGTTCATCCTTAACACGCTCAGCCATGCAACCAATGACACCAACAATCAAGTTTTTCTTTTTCTTTTTCATGGCATTAATATGTTGCAAACGATGAATTATTTTTTGTTCGGCATTGTCACGTACTGAACATGTATTTAAAAATATAGCATTGGCATCATTAATGTTATCAGTAAGTGCAAAACCATCCATTTGCATAACTGAAGCAACTACTTCACTGTCTGCTACATTCATTTGACAGCCATATGTTTCTATATATAGTTTTTTGTCGTTAAATGAATTGGCTGATATTTGGTCATTTAATTTGTTTTCTTTCATTTTTATATCATATATATTTATATTTGAGCTTGCAAAAATACATTATCAAATCTGAATAATAAAACTTAGATTTAATATCTTGTTAATCTGACTTTTATGTAAAAATAATGAAATTCTATTTCGGATTGATGTAAATATTGATAAACTTTATGAGAAACAAAATGTTTGAGACTATAACATAATTCACAAAGAATTTAAAATAAACTAACAAAAATTTTCATTATTAAGTTTGAAATAGTTGATCGCAGATAAATTAATGATTCGATGTTTCATTTGAATTTCGTGTTTTATTGATTATATTTGCAGATACTTTTAATATAAAAATCTTATGGAAGACTTTGGTGATTATTTATATTTTATACTATTAATAGTGTTTTCATTAGTAGGTTTGCTAAAAAAGAAAGAAGCAGTAAAGCCTGTACATGAAACTTCAGAGGACGAAGAAGAATATAACGAAAGAGATATTGTGATTTTTCCTCCGGTTGATGATTGGGAAAATACTCAGAGTGAACCTGAAACAGTTCCTCCAATAATTGATTGGCCTGTTTTTACAAAACCTGAAACGAAAACTCCGAAAACAGTTTTCGAAGGTATTACTGATAGTTATGAGACAGCAACGGATTTCACGAAAATTAAAGCAAGAACAAATGTAAAGCCTGTAAAAACTGAAGTAAAAAAACAATCATTCAACTTTGAAGAACTTTCCGATACTGACGCGCAAGATTACACTATTGAAACCGTTGAAGATGCACGACGTGCAATCATATTATCGGAAATTATTCACAGAAAATACTGAAAGTTTGATAAAAAAACTTGCATAGAATACTCCTTGTTTTAAAAATAATTTATATATTTGCATCTGTAAAAATAATGAATCAGGAGTTCCGGCAAATTGTCGGAATTCTTTTTTGTTTACACTAAAAAGAAAAACATAAAAATTGAAAGACTATGGCTATAACTTATATGACCGCTGATGGTTATAAAAAACTGGTTGATGATTTAAATATACTTGAAACGGTGGAAAGACCTGCAATTTCGAAAATGATTGCTGAAGCACGCGATAAAGGAGACCTATCGGAAAATGCAGAGTATGATGCAGCAAAAGAAGCGCAAGGATTACTTGAAATGAAAATAATGCAGTTGAAAGAAACAATTGCCTCCGCCCGCATGATTGATGAATCTCGTATTGATACAAGTGTTGTACAAATTCTAACAAAGGTAAAAATTAAAAACCTGAAAACCGGTCAAATAATGACATATCATATTGTATCTGAAAGCGAGGCTAATTTGAAAGAAGCAAAACTTTCTGTTACTACACCTATTGCACAAGGTTTACTTGGGAAAAAAGTAGGTGATATCGCATCTGTTAAAGTTCCATCCGGTATTATGGACTTTGAAGTACTTGATATTGGATTGTAATGATTTAGAAATCATAAAAATATGTGTATTTTTAATTTAACCTGCTAAAATCACTAATAAAAAATGACTATTTTCAGTAAAATTATTGCAGGAGAAATTCCCTGCTATAAAATAGCAGAAAACGATAGGTATTTTGCTTTTCTTGATATCAATCCAATGACTTTGGGGCATACACTCGTAGTACCTAAATTAGAAGAAGATTACATTTTTAATCTAGATGATGAAACGCTTTCAGGTATGATTGTTTTTGCAAAAAAAGTGGCATTGGCAATCGAAAAAGCAGTACCTTGTGTAAGGGTAGGTGTTGCTGTGCTTGGTATGGAAGTTCCACATGCACACATTCATTTAGTGCCACTTATGAAAGAAACCGATATGGATTTCAGAAAGCCAAAATTGAAACTCACTTCTGAAGAAATGAAGAGTATTGCTCAAAAAATAAATAGTTTTATTTCCTAATAGCTTTAAAATGCTGTTTGAAAAAGTACAAAAAACCTGATAAGATTTTGCTTGTCAGGTTTTTTTGTTGAAATGAAATTATTTTATTGTTTACGTAAAACAAAAGCAGTTCGGGCGGGAATATACAGTTTTAGCCATTCTTTGCCCGGAGCTGTTTGAGTTTTATCCGCTACAGAAAAATATGTAAGCGTTTCATCGATTAAGCCAAAACCTCCAAAATCAACATTGTCGGTATTCAATACAATTTTATAAGCACCTTTCGGAGCTAAAATTCCATAATCGGTAAACGATTTTGTTCCATTGAAATTAAAAACAAAAATCAGATTTTCACGCTGATAAGCCACAATCTGGTCTCCTTCATTATCCCAAAGTTTATAAATGGTTGTTTTGTTAAATTTTGGAACAGAATTGATTAATTCTATCATTTTACGGTCGAAAAGACCAAGATTGTAGTAAAGGTATTTTTCGTTATCTACAAGATTCCATTGCCTGCGCGCATACTTATAAGACCATCCATTCCCTTCTCTGGGGAAGTCGATCCATTCAGGATGACCGAATTCATTCCCCATAAAATTAAGATAACCTCCGTTTATGGTCGTAGCAGTTATCAAACGAATAATTTTATGCAATGCTATACCGCGGTCCACGATTAAAGTATTGTCTCCTTTTTGCATATGCCAGTACATTTCAGCATCTATCAGTCTGAATATAATGGTTTTATCGCCAACTAATGCCTGGTCGTGGCTTTCAGCATAACTTATGGTTTTTTCGTCAGCACGACGATTTGTTAGTTCCCAGAAAATATGTCCGGCTTTCCAGTCTTCGTCCTTAACTTCTTTAATGTATTTAATCCAAAAGTCGGGAATACCCATTGCCATCCTATAATCAAATCCCATACCGCCATCTGTATATTTTGCAGCGAGACCAGGCATACCGCTCACTTCTTCGGCAATAGTAATAGCTGATGGTTTAACTTCATGAATAAGTTTATTGGCTAAAGTCAGGTAACAAATTGCATCTCCATCTTGGTTCAAATTGTAATATGATTCGTAACTCCCAAAATCTTCACCCAAACCATGACTGCGGTAAAGCATTGAGGTAACGCCATCGAATCGGTAACCGTCAAAATTAAATTCTTCGAGCCAGTATTTACAATTTGAAAGTAAAAAATGCAATACAGCAGGTTTTCCGTAATCAAAGCAAAGTGAATCCCACGCCGGATGTTCTCTTCGGGGTCCACCATGAAAATACTGATATGGGGTTCCATCAAAACGTCCAAGACCTTCAACTTCATTTTTTACAGCATGTGAATGAACAATATCCATGATAACCGCTATTCCCATGCTGTGAGCATCATCAATTAAACGTTTTAGTTCTTCCGGGGTGCCAAAACGCGATGAAGGTGCAAAAAAACTTGATACATGATAGCCGAACGAACCATAATACGGATGTTCCTGAATAGCCATTATTTGAATACAATTATACCCGGCTTTTTTTATACGGGGTAAAATGTTAACACGGAATTCTTCGTAAGTCGAAACTTTTTCTTCCTGGCTTGACATGCCTATATGACATTCATAAATAAGAAGAGGATCTTTTTGAGGTTTGAAATTTTTAATTTTAAAATTATAGGGTTTTACCGGATTCCAAACCTGAGCGCTGAAAATTTTTGAATGTTCATCCTGCACAACTCTGCGTGTCCAAGCGGGAATACGCTCACCACCTCCACCTTCCCATTCTATTAATAGTTTATAATGTTGTAAATGAGTTAATGCATATTCAGGTAGTTTAATCTCCCAAACTCCGTTTTGAAGTTTTTTTAGCTGATATTCAGTATTTTTCTCCCAGTTGTTGAAATCGCCAATCAGATAAATTGCAGTTGCATTTGGTGCCCACTCCCGAAATGTCCATCCTTCCGAATGATGATGAAGACCAAAATACAAATATCCGGTAGCAAAATCAGAAAGAGTTTGATTTTCACCTGTAAGTTTTTTTTCAATCTGAATGCTATATTCATATCTACCGTATATTGCTTCAGCAAACGGTTCAAGATAAGGATCGTTTTTTACAAGCGGAAGTAGTTTCATTGTTGTTTTTTTAAGAGGTAAATATTAATGCTGAAAATTTATGAAAATTGAATGTTCAGTTGTCAGATTTATAGATTAAATTGAAATCAAACTCTTACTTTTACTATAATTTTTCTGTAGGTGCCATTTCCTATGCCGGGTTGATGTCCATCTTCAGGAAAGAAAACAACAAATTCGAACGGTTCTACAGTTGCAAAACTTGTTGCTTTATCGCCAAAAAAAGTTACATCTTTAACTTCGTTGTAAGCTTCGGAAATTTCAGTAAGATTATGAGCTGCTTTCCAACCCATTGTCTCAGTTGATCCAATAGGCACCTGTATGTCAATAAAATTGTTATGAGTTTCCATGCGAGCAGCATCAGCAGTTTTTCCGGTTATGTCCACAACATTTATCACCAAATCAGAACCTTCAAGTTCAATTTTGCCTGTTTTAAGTGCGTTTAAATCATTTCCATTCAAAAAATCGAAAGCTTTTTTGAATCGTGGATGTACATTTATGTATTTGGCTGCATTTTTTAATGAATCGTGTATCATTTTATTTTTGTATTTATTGTTTTGTATTTCGCGTTGTTGTAAATTTTGGAAAATGATTTTATTGAATTTAAGTTACGATTACTTTGCTAAATTTTTTTAATTACGATCAACCAATTTTCAATTTTTAAATTTTTAAGTATCTATAAAACCTCATCAGCCGTGTAATTAAGAAATTTCATCAACGGATATGCGCTTTTGAAAATTTCCGCAAGTTTTGAAACAAATTTTTCATCAGCAAAAAAATCTTCAGGAAGTTTAGTTTCAACCATATAGTGCTTTAATTTCAGTAGCTCTGCCTGTCTGAAGTCTTTCGGAAAGCCTGCAGGAATTGACTTTAACTTCTCATCATCGTAAAATTTATTGTTGAACTTTTTAAAATGCGCATCTGAAATAATATCTTCAAATTCTTCAATATTTTCGTAAATACTTCTACGAAGAGCTTTTAGTAAAACAGGAGGTGGACACCAAATGCCAGACGCAACAAAACATCCGTTGGGATCTAAATGAAGATAATAACCTGCTCGGTTACTTTTTCTACCTCCTCCAGCAGCTATAAATGCACCAAAATGTGTTTTATAAGGAGTTTTATCATGCGAAAACCTTATGTCGCGATAAATTCTGAAAATGCAATCGCGGGCATTTACAAGTTTAATATCATCGTCGAATCGTGCAATTTCAATAATTAATTTAGTACAAATATCTTCGAATACAGATTTTGCAGCCTCGTAACTTTTTTTATTTTCAGTAAACCATTCACGGTTGTTATTATTTTTAAGTTCTGATAAAAATTGTAGTATTAATCCGATATTCATCTTAAAAAAATTTGAGTTATGAAATTCATCCCTACTATTATAGAAAAGATAATGTAGGAATTTTTCTTTAATTGTAAACGGAAATTCTTGTCTCTACAAAAATAGAATAAAATTTAGATAAAAAATTTTTATGATAGCTATTTTTTTTTGATAACCCTAATTTTAGGAAAATTGATTAATTTTGCGCTTCAATATAAAAGTG
>CAYNGF010000161.1:0-6798 GCA_964396515.1 uncultured Paludibacter sp. | reverse complement strand
TGAACAAAAAAACAACAAAATCTTAATCGAAGTTTTCATGGGTATTTAAAATTAACTGTTGATAAATAGTATTCTATTATTCTTTTATAATAATACGACAAAAGTAAACACAATTCGAAAAAATGCTACAAAACAACACATATTCAATTAAAAAACATCTGCTATTTAAATTATCTTGGGGAAAACAGTATTTTCAACTAATTTTGCATCGTAAATAAAAAAATAATTATGACTGAAATATATAAAAAACTTTGTCTACAAGCATGTGAAATTGCTGTTCAATCAGGCAAGATAATTGCTGACGAACGGAAAAATTTCGATCCGGCAAGCATAGAAAGCAAAGGAATGCACGATTTGGTGAGTTATGTCGATAAAGAATCGGAAAAGCGAATTATCGATGCACTTCAAAAACTGTTACCCGAATCGGGTTTTATTGCCGAAGAAGGTACTGCCGATAAAAAAGGCGAACGGTTCAACTGGGTTATTGATCCACTGGATGGAACTACAAATTTTATACAGGGAGTTCCAATGTATTGTGTCAGCATCGGTTTACTGGATGGGAGTGAAATTGTGGCCGGAGTGGTTTACGAAGTTGGGCGCGATGAATGCTTTTACGCATGGAAAAATGGCGGAGCTTTTTTGAACGGTGAGCCAATACATGTTTCAAATCGCGGCGAAATACACGATGCTTTGTTGGCAACAGGTTTTCCCTATTCCGATTTCAGTCGAATGGATGAATATATCGATTTTCTTAAATGGGCAATGATGAACGCACGTGGAGTTCGCCGGTTGGGTTCCGCTGCTGCCGATTTGGTTTACGTTGCTTGCGGCAGGTTTGATGCATTTTGGGAATACGACCTAAAACCTTGGGATGTGGCAGGTGGAGCAATCATTGTAAAAGAAGCCGGAGGAACAGTAACAGATTATTCGGGAGGTGATAATTTTTTATTCGGTCGGGAAATAATTGCTTCGAATGGAATGTTAGATGAAGTGATATTGAAAAAAATTTGAAGATTTGAGGATTTGTTTTTGCTACCATTATCTGGATTAAAATTATGCTCGAAAATAGTTTTAAAAATATAAATTAAACAGTAAAACTTGTCCGCCGTGGCGGATGAATAAATTATAAAACCACCTATGATAATCAACGAACGAAACAATCGCCGAGAGCGTCTTATACAAGTTGCAAATGCTATGATGACCGCAGCCCGCACAGCGCCCAAAGGAAAAGGAATTGATGTTATCGAAGTCATTTTGCTGACCGATGAAACCATAGTGGAGTTGGCAAAAGCTATGGAAGCATACAGCGAAAAAACAGGGTTAAAATTTTTGTTGCGCGATGCCGAAAATATTCTACAATCAGAGGCAATTGTTGTAATAGGGACTGCTCTGCAAGTTCAAAATCTCAATTGCGGATATTGTGGTTTCGAAACTTGTAATGCAAAAAACGCTTATCCTGAAGTACCTTGTGCATTAAATACAACCGATGTAGGCATTGCCATTGGTTCGGCATGTGCAGTTGCTGCCGATAATAGAGTGGATAGCAGGGTTATGTTTTCGGTTGGGAGAGTTGTTCAGGAATTAGGATGGATGCCTGGTTGTAGCAATATCTACGGAATCCCCATAAGTTCCACTTCAAAAAATCCCTTTTTCGACAGAGTACCGAAAACTCCAACTGTTGGAAAATAGAACAAAGAACAAAGAACAAAGAGCAAAGAACAAAGATAGTGGTGTGCACTTTCTACTTTAGAAGATGAGCTAAACATGAAACTAAAAAACAGCAAATTGAAACCCCAACAAGATAAACTCTGGACGCTAAGTTTTATCAATGCTTGCATTGGTAATTTTCTGCTGTTTTTTGCCTTTTACCTGCTTGTTCCAATTTTTCCACTTTATTTAATTGAAAGATATGATGCATCCAAGGCTTTGGTTGGTGCTATCCTTTCCAGTTATACTATTGCGGCTTTGTTAATTCGTCCCTTTGCAGGTTTTGTACTCGATATGGTATATCGTAAACCTGTTTATCTTGTTGCATATTTTCTTTTTGTTCTTTCTTTTGTGGGTTATCCTTTGGCAAATGCGGTGGGACTATTTCTGTTTTTCAGAATTTTGCACGGTTTTACTTTCGGATTTGTTACCACAGCCGGAAATAGTTTAGTGATTGACATAATGCCTGCTTCGAGAAGAGGCGAAGGGTTGGGATATTTTGGCGTTGCCAACAATTTGGCAATGGCTTTCGGACCAATGACAGGTTTATTATTACATGATTATTCCACTTTTGACGTAATCTTTTATACTGCCATTGGCACAGGCGCTCTTGGTTTTCTATTTGCATCAACTATAAAAGCTCGTAACATGGCTGATAAAAGCACAAAACAACCCATTGCTTTTGACCGTTTTTTCCTATTCAAGGGTTTCAATGCCGGTTTTACTTTACTTTTAATGGGAATTCCTTATGGAATTGTAGTAACTTATATCGCAATTTATGGAAAAGAGCTTGGTATTACAACCGGGGTTGGTCTTTTCTTTTCCTTTATGGCTGTAGGCATGATTTTCTCACGTCTTATAAGCGGAAAATTAGTTGACAAAGGAAAGCTCTTACATGTAATAACCTATGGAACAGCACTTTGCGTTGTTACGTTTTTTATATTATCAGCATTACACTTTTTAGAAAATAAAACAGTTATTTCTGCCCTTTTCTTTCTTGTTTCCTTGCTTTTAGGAATTGGTTACGGACTCATTTTCCCTGCTTATAATACACTCTTTGTTAATCTTGCCCCAAATAACCGACGCGCAACTGCCAGTTCAACCTACATGACAAGTTGGGATATTGGTGTAGGAATCGGTTTGTTGACAGGCGGTTGGTTAGCTGACATAACCGGAAGTTTACAATCAGCATATTTTGCAGGCGGATCAGCCTCTGCAATTTCAGTAATTTATTTTGTCAAGGTGGCTGCACCGCATTTTAAAAAAAACAGACTGAGATAACAAAAAAACTTTTTCAAAGAACCAAATACTTTGAAAAAGTTTTTCAGCTACATTTATTATAAGATTTAATTTATTTTACAGGTTCTATTCCCTCATGCGTTGGTGTAACGGGCAAAATAGTGCCATCGGGAGCAAATTCTAATTTATCTATACATACTTCGCGGTGAAAGCCGGCCGAATCGCCCATTTTAATTCCGTTTGGGTAATTAAAACGATGATAAACGATATAAAATTCATCTTTATCCGGAATTTGAATGGTACTGTGATGACCTGTGCCGTAAATTCCTTTCTTTTCGTCTTTTTTCAGTATAACAAAGTTTTCGGGAACGCTTACATCACTTAAAGGTGAAGTCATAAATCCATAACCTACACTGTAATTTGGGCTGCGAGTATCGTCGATCGACCACATCATATAATATTTTCCGTTTCGGTACATTACATGACTTCCCTCACGAAAACTTCCATGAATTTTGAAAACTTTCAGCGTTTCCAGCTTAATTGAAACCATATCATCGTTCAGTTCAGCACCTGCTAAAAAACCATTTCCCCAGTAAAGATAAGATTTTCCTGAAACAGGATCGGTAAAAACATCAGGGTCAATAACCTGTCCGCGATTTATACCTTCCGGACGCTCAGCGATTAATGGTTTGCCCAAATCTACAAACGGCCCGGTGGGATTATCGGAAACCGCAACACCAATTTTTTGCGCTGCTGTGAAGTAATAAAAATACTTATACTCACCATTGATTTTCTTTTCAACAATGCATGGTGCCCACGCATTTCGGTTTGCCCATTTTACATCCTCGCCCAATGTAATAATTTTGCCTTCGTCCGTCCAATTTACCAAATCGGGCGACGAAAAAACTTTAAAATATGTACCTGACCAACCATCAAAACCATCAGAAGTTGGATAAAGATAATATTTACCTGTTTTGTTGGAATAAATGATATCGGGATCAGCATAATATCCTGCTAAAACCGGATTTTGATTTTTAATTGCAGTAACCGTCCAAGTTTCGGCTTTTTCATCCACCGGTTTTACTTTGTATTTAACAGCGCCTTTGGTGAAATTTTGGATTTTGTTTGGCGAAATTTTCAACGATGCAGTACTTTCAAATTGAGGATTGAACTTGGTAAGATCCGTCGTTGGCAAAACAGGTAGTTCAAGCGTTTTGTTTTTATCATCCTGAACAATATTAATTTTCTTAACTTCGTTATTGGCAGGATTAAAAACAATTTTCGCTTTTGATTTCCATTTTTTCATCAGTCTGTTATATTCTGCCATGGTAATAGGCAGCACAGTTCCATGTCGCGGATGAAAATCCATGGAAATTTCATCTTTCATCAAGCTGAAATTTTCTAAATCGGAGCTGCGGCAAAACTCGTATCTGCCATTCATATATACATCATACATCAAAACCCAGTGGTTTGAATTATTCATTTTAAACAATCCTGATCCCTCAACAGCATTGGTAGTTTGCTGATAATATTTATCAATCATTTCCCATTTGCCGGTTAACTTTTCGGCAATAGCTTTTTTTATACCATTTCCATGCCCTTCGGTTTTGAAAAACATGTGATATTTTCCGTTAAAATACACAATATCGGCATCAATACACGATTTTCCTTCGGGGTGAAAGAAAAGCTGTTTTGGAGTGGTTTCAAGAGCGGTAAAGTCACTGTTGGCGTACGAATAATAGATAATATCGGCATTGCCTGCTCCTTTTCGTTTCATTGAAAAATAAACCATGTATTTGCCAACTTCGGGGTCGTAAATGGTTTGTGGTGCCCAAACTCTGTCAACATCGGCAAATTCAGGAAAAACTTCAGGAATATGAACGGTGGCCGATGTCCAGTTAATCAAATCCGTAGATTTAAGCAGAACCATTCCACGATTTGAATCCCAACCTTTACTGGAAGTCATGTCCGTTACAACCATGTAAAAAGTTTTGCCATCCTCGCAACGCAAAATATGTGGGTCGCGAACGCCACCGGTACGACTAATTTCGGCAGATTTTATTACAGGTTCGTTGTTATTCAAGGCTGTAAATTTTAGTCCATCCAGACTTAACGCAAAACGAATTTGTTCTTCTATTACTCTGTTGCCGGTAAAGTAAGTAAAAAGGTAAGCCTCATATTTTTGGTTTTTCTGTGCCTCTAATGGTAATCCGAATGTAAAACTGAATACCGTTAAGCTTATAGCTTGCAAATATTTACGAATTTTCATTTTTATAGAAATTTTATTGATTTTTCTTTTTAAAATTTAATTTTCAATGCTTTACCTGAATATTTTACCGCACGATTAATTTTCATGCTTAATTTATCGCCAATACCATTTGATTTATCAACAAGTACAATATTAAAAGTTCTTGAAGTCAACATTCCCGGATATTTACCTTTTCTTTCGCTAATTGTAAGGGTGTTTTCTTTTTCGTTCCAGCCAAAATTAATGGTAGAAAACATATTTTTTTCGTAATTATAATTATCGAATTCATCTTCGTAAAGTGTGAACTTTCCATCGGCTCCACGATATACTCGAATTTCAAGTTTATCCCATTTCTTTTCGGTTGAATATTGAACGGCCGGACCAATTGGAAGAATAGAACCGGATTTAACAAACAAAGGTGTAATATCAATTGGCGATGATTTACTAAATTTTTGTCCGCCTTTGAGCTTTTCGCCTGTCCAGAAATCGTACCATTCGCTTCCTTCAGGCAAATAAACTTCCCGACTTTTTATTTCAGAATAGTTTTCGGTTTCTTTCCCATCAACTTTGGTTACATACATCGATTTCAGTACAGGTGCAACCATGATTGATGCACCAAACATATATTGATCGGTAATATCATATACTTTTCTGTCATTGGTAAATTCCATTACCAATGGGCGCATAAAAGTTCCGGCATTCGCGCTCACTTGCCACGATGTTGAATAAATATAAGGTAACAATTTGTACCTGAGTTGAATGTATTTTTCTATTACATCAAAAGTTTGCTCACCACGTTTACCAAACTGGTAAATTTCACGAGGAGCATCGGTTCCGTGTGAGCGCATCATGGGCGTAAAAGTCCCGAATTGGAGCCAACGCACATACAATTCGTGATATGATTTCAATTTAAGAGCATTACTGCCATTGTATCGCCAAAGGAAAAAACCACCTATATCGGCATTCCAGTAAGGTAACCCGCTCATGGAAAAGTTTAGTGCCGCCGGCACCTGATTTTGCAGCGTTTCCCAGGTAGCCACCACATCGCCCGACCATGAATTTGCTCCATATCGTTGCTGACCTGCAAAAGCCGAACGGGTAAGAATAAATACGCGTTTATCGGAGGTCGTTTTACGCTGATTTTCGTACACGCCTTTAATATGTTGCAATGGAAAGGCATTTACAACCGAATTGTACGAACCAAGATAGGTTGGTTGATCGAAATCGGCAGGTTTTACATTGATATGATCGGGTTCGGTAGAATCGAGCCACCAGCCATCGATATTTTTAGAGAAAATACCTTTATTCAGATAATCCCAATAAATATTTCTTGCTTCCGGATTATACACATCGTAAGGCGTTGTTCCTGATTTTGGAGGCCAGGTGTCGAAATTTATCAGCATATTTTTTTCTTTAAATTCTTTATACTGATTTGTCAACGGACCAAAGCCGGGCCAGGCTACAATCATAAGTTTTCCGTTGATTTTATGAATGCTGTCTATCATAGCTTCAGGCCGTGGGAATGTGGTTTTGTCAAACTGCATGGCATTCCAGTTCGAATCTTTTCCCCAATATTGCCAATCCTGAATTATGCCATCAATCGG
>CAYNGF010000160.1:0-7029 GCA_964396515.1 uncultured Paludibacter sp. | reverse complement strand
GAATATTGTTGATAAACAACCATATAACAAATTAATTCAAATAATCTCTAATATAGTATTTATTTTTTTTATATAAATTAATTATCATAATGATAGGAATTTTTTATTTTGTGCATGCCACTTAAATAAAATTAATGAAGTAATTAAGTATAATATTGTTAGTGTCCATAAACTGATATATTCAAAAGAGATAGTATGCAAATTACCACCCATTGTATTTATTTTAATATATGCCTGAATGCCGTGCGTTGCCGGAAATAACCAGCCGAACCATTTCCAAAAAACACTGATGTTGGACATTGGCCATGAAATACCGCTCAAAAATAGCAGAATAAGTGAAAAGAACAAAAAGATTATCATGCAAGTTTCACGATTTTTAAAAAAAACTGAAAAAGATATAGAAAAAAAGATGGTTGCCAACAGAAAAGGTATCAGAAATAAATAAATATCAGAGTTTGATCCAATATGGGGTAAATTAAACAAGCGGGGTACAAAAATTAAAATGTAAAAACATAATAATAAGTAAATGGTAAAATAACTTGCAGCTTTAGCTAAAATTGTTTGATATATTGGTGGATTGAACTGTTTATTATTTTCAGGCGCAATAAGCAAATTTCCCTCTTTGATGGAACCGGCAAGCATGGTTATACCGAAAAAGAGCGTTTGATGTATAATCAGAATTAAAATAGCAGGCATTAAAAAGCTGGCAAACCCCATTCCCTTATTATACAGACCCTCGCCCTCAAAGGGAATAGGTTCTGCGAGCATCAAAGCACTTTCACCTGTAATTCCATTTGCATTAAGTCTTTTAATTTGAATATCTTTTCCCATATCCAACACACTGTAATTACATGCTTGCAATAAAGCTCTGTAGTATAAAAAACTACTCATGTCACAATAAATGGATATGAATGTTTGTTTATTGGTTTGCAATTTTTTATCGAATTCCGAAGGAATATACACAATCCCGTGTACTTTACGCTGAAAAAATGCAGTTTTAGCTTCTTCCATCGATTTACATCGCAAAGTGATTGCCACATCAGGGGTTGCATCAATCGATCGGAGCAATTTCCGTGAATTTACCGTACCGCTTTTATCAACCACTGCAATTGAAGTATTAACAATAGTTTCGTTTTTATAAAGGCTTGAATAAAGAATTGGATACACTAACGTTGCAATAAAAAAGATGATCACCACGCCGCGGTCAGAGAATATTGATTTAAACTCCTTTATGTACAAAGAAAACATATCATTAGCCTTAAAAAGCATATTTCTTAAAAATTTTATAGGATATTTATTGGTTTTCATTTCTATACAGTTGGATAATTATGAAGTAGTACAGCATTTTTCAGTCTTTTAATCACTATTAGGGGTATTAAATTAAATCCTAACATTATTATAAGAGTAAAAAAAGAGTTTTGTATGGCCAAACCATGCAGAGCATGGTCGACGTAAAAATTAAAATAATGTCTTATAGGAAAAAAATAGCTGAAAATGCGAGACATATACGGAAGTTGTTCAATTGGAAAAGTAAATCCCGCAAAAGTAAATCCCAGTAATCCGTAAAATGCTGAAAGTGTTACTGCATCGCGTAGAAGCGGTGTGATACCAATAAAAAGAATACCTAATGCTTGATAAGCTAATACGTAAAGTATAGTGCAAAAAAACATCCACCCTATCGAAGAATTCATTGGGTAATGCATCAGTTTGTAAAGCAAAACGTTGCTAATTATTCCCATAACTGAAAAAATTATGGTATAGGGTATTAATTTACCGACAATGGCAGAAAAAAAAGAGTTATTGGCATTTTTGATCCAATTCTGCGTAGTTTTTTCTTTTAGTTCAATACCTATTGAGTACACTGTCATTAGTAAAATCATCAATTGCAAGACACCGGGAAGTAATACGTTTAGTAAATAAACGCCATAATTTGCCCATGGATTACCAATTTGATGCGTATTGATAACTATTGGTTGTAAAATATCCAACATTCGGTATTCTTCCACACCTTTCGCACGTAATATTTGACGTTGTACTGCGGCAGAAGTAAGAGCACTCATGTAAGAAATATCTTTAAACAATAAAGAACCTGCAATCAAATAGCTATTATTAACATAGAATTTCATTATCGGACGCCGATTACTCAGTATATTTCGTGCAAACCCTTTCTCTATTTCAACAAAAGCATAAATTTTGCCCTTTTGCATTTCTTCACGAGCTTCGGAGTGATCCGCCGTTTTCATTATTATATTAGCGTACTGTGTGGAGTTCAGGTTTCGTGTAAATTGCCTTGATAACGCAGAGTTGTCTTTATCCACTATGGCAACAGGCATTTTATTTGGTATTCCCTCTTTAAAAATTGTTAGAAAAAAAACAAAACAAAATACCATCACCAAAATAGTTCCAATAACATAAATGGGACGACTTATCATACGTTTCAGCTCACGAATGAAAGTGTTAAATATTTCCTGAAATTTGGAGGTTATCATAAATATTTTTAAACAATTTTCTGAAATTGATTAAAATTTCCTGTCAAACAATTCAGCGTTTACTATTTTCTATTAAAGCACTCATACCAGGTAGCAGGCCTTCCAATTTGTCAATTGGTTGAGCGTGTACTTCAAATGTTTTAACATCGAATTGTCCCGTTGTTTTGGTTGCTTTCCAGGTAGCGTACGAGCCCATTGCCTTTAGGTAATTTACTTTTGCATTGATTACTCTATAATTTAGAGCGGGAATTTTAATTTTGAGTAAAGTGCCCGTTTTCATGCTTCCAAGTTCATCTTCTCTTACGTTAAAGACAAATTTTAGTTTGTTCAAATTTACTATACTCATAATGGGAGCCCCACTACCTAACAACTCTCCCTGATTTGGAAAAATTTCGCTAATTTCTCCATCGGCAGGAGCCAAAAGAACCGTTTCATTCATATATGATTTCACTTCATTAACTGCGCCGCGGGCTTTTGCAACCAGCGCATGAGCTGCCTCTTTATCTTCAAGTTCAGCTCCGTTCACTGCCATTTCGTATTGACTTTTTGCAGCATTAGCCGTTGCAACTGCAGCTTTGTATTGAGCTTCTGCTTCATCGCGTTTCTGAGCCGGAATTACTCCTTTTTCGTAAAGTTTTTGAACCCTATCGAACGATTTTTTTGTTATTTCAACACCCACAAGTGCTTTCTGGTACATCTCGAAGGCAGACATGATCAATTCCTTGCGTGCACCTTTTTCAGCCTTTTTATTCTGTGCAAGAGCAGCTTGTTCTGCTGCAGTGGCTTGTTCCATTTTTGCATTCAATTCCGGGCTTTCAAGAATTACAAGTGTATCGCCTGTATGTACCAAATTTCCTTCTTCCACTAAAAATTTGCTGATTCTTCCTGGAATTTTACTTGAAACACGAATTTCTGGAGCTTCTGCTTCTCCTTGTATTATAGAAGGTTCTGGTTTATTAATAAAAATACCTACGAAAAAAATTATTACTACTACAGCTATTAATGCAAGTAGTCCTGTTCTTAAGTCTTTATTTGTTGCTTTCATTTTTTCGATTTTTATAATTAATAAATTAATATATTATTTGAGTAAACCTAATGATTTTGTTAAATATAAATTGGAAATTTTTGATTCGATACATGCATCAATGTATTCCGATTTTGCATTCAGCCACGCAGTATGAGCACTCAACAAATCTGTAGAAGAAATTACACCTGCTTCAAAGCCCTCATTGGCTACACGCAAATTTTCTTCGGCTTGTTCTATATTTTTTTCTGTTGCAGTTTTTTTCTTCATACTTTCAGTTACTTTGTAACTGTATTGTTTAATTTGCAATTGCATTTTTTCTTTAGCTTCGTCTAATTGTAAAGAGGCAATTTTACGTTGTGATTTAGCTGCATTGAGTGTGTGAATTTTTTCTCCAAAATGAAAAATGGGAACGTTTGCTACCACTCCAACATTGAACATACCTCCGAATTGGGTTTTATAACCATTATAAACTGAAGGGTTAGATATGATGTAGTTAGCTGTGAGACCAATATTGGGCATAAAGCGGGAAAGCATAATACGTTCGTTCGATTTAGCAATATTTTCTAACTGCGTTAGCGCTTTTACTTCGGGACGTTGATTTATGGCATCGTTGATAGATATAAGGTCAATATGCTCTTCTTTAGTAAGTGTGACATCGTTTAGAGTATATTGTTCATCCAATGGAATACCGCAAAGTTGATTTAACGCCATTTTTGCTAAATTTAATCCATTTTCGGCTTTTGTAACTGTGATTTCCGCCTCGTTTAATTTAACACGTATTTTCAATAATTCTGCCTTTGTAGCGACACCTTCTTCTATCATTATTTGAACGTTCGAGTCGAGTTTAGCCAGCAAATTTCGGTATTCACGAGCCAATAGAACTTTGTTTTCCAACGACACAACACGCCAGTATGCTTCATCTACTTCAAGTATAAGTTCCGTGGTTTTATTCTCAAGCTGTGCTTCTGCTAAGTTTTCTCCGTATTTAGCAATGCGGTATAATTCACGAATTTTACCTCCCATAAAGACTGGTTGTATGAACCCGATGTTTCCTGCAAACACATTTTTTATGTCGAATTCCATCGCCTCCTTAGGTAAAATTGCATAATTTTTCCACTGAATTTTCTCAGGATTGGTTTTTGGATTGAATGGAACGTTGTTTGCATCGAGCGGTACGGGTTGTCCATTTATCATGGTCCATTTGTTCGAAATTTGTTCCGGTGTAAATCCAAACGTTCCATCCGGCATTTTTGTACCAACGGGTAGCAAAGCATCTTCGGCTAACAGAGACAAATTTTTTTCGTTCCACGCGTACAGACCATTTGCCGAAAAATTTGGTAACAACTGTGTAAATGCTGCTTTTTTAAGTTCTCTTGCAGCTTTTACGCTTTCTTTTGACATTTCGAGTGTTTTATTGTGCTCTAATGCCTTTAACCTGCACTCTTCTAAATTCAAAACTTTTTGTGCTTGCATCTGTACTGAATTTAGTAAAATTATCAGTAACAGGAATAAGTTCTTTTTCATACCTTAATAAATTAGTTAAACAATGGTTGTATATACAACTAAATAAATAAAATTTTTATTTCAAATTTGTTATAATTTTTTTCAACACTGTACGGACAGTATTAAGTTCGTCTTCAGTGATGTTGTTTAATGTTCTTTGTGCAACGCGCATAACAATTTCAGTAGCTTTAGTTTGTAAAGCTACACCTGCCGATGTTAGGTGTATAAGATTAATGCGTCGATCGTTTGGGTCAGCCACACGTGTAACCAGTCGTCTTTTTTCTAATTTGTCAATCAATCGCGTCATACTCGGTTTATCTTTAGCAGTAAGTTGACAAAGTTTTTGTTGCGTTACTTTGTCTTCTTTCCACAGACATGCCAGCACTGTCCATTGTTCGGTAGAAATATCTATACCTTCGGCAGCAAAAGACCGCAAAAATGTTCTATTGATTGCTCCTGAAATTTTACCTACTAATATATCAAACAATTCGTCTTTGTGAATTTGGTTCATAATTGTTGCCAAGTATAATAGTTGTTTAAACAACAGTGCAAAATTAGAAAAAAACTCAACCTGTACAAAAAATTATTACAAATTTTATCAAAAAAAATTTGATACAGTACCATATGATTTTTCGATTAGAATTAAATTTTGAAAGTTTATTATTTCTGAATACATTTTGATTAGTATCAAAATTGTTTGTAAGTCTGAAATAATATCTTTTTATTTTAATCGTAGGGATATTTATAAATATGACGAAATTAATTTTCAATTTTTTCTACATTCTCAATAAAATAAAATTGATAAATAAAAATTTTAAATGGAAAATATATCATTTTTTGATTAGAGTTTCTAACACAGACATAATCAATAAAACAGTAATATTTAATTAAGGATTTTGAAATTTTTTTGAAACAACTTAATTCTACTTTGACATATTAGAATAAATGTTGTTTTGATATGGATATTCGACCCCGATGGGGTCGCAGATTTATAGAAATAATCATTGTGCTATAAATATATGACCCCGATGGGGTCACATATTGGTTTGTGAAGAAACGAATCTGTCAAAGTAGAATTAAATTGTGTTGATTATTTTGTTAATAATCAGTATAAGCATTATGAGTTAAAAAAGTTCTACCCGTACAATTTTCCTATTATCCACAATTTAAAATTACAAGGTAAAACTTTGTAAAGATGATAAAAAACTTTATTAACAAAACCTGTTACGTAAATTGTTTGCACTTTCTTGTTTAAAACCTGGTTTACAATGGGTTTTGCCACAGTATAGGGGCTCATGCCATTTTGTTCATCCTTTTCCATACGTGCAACCGATTTTTTCATGGTTTTATAGTAAACCGATTTTTCATTTTGAGCTGCTTTGGTATAAATTCTGTTTTTTGTAAAATCAGTTTTCGTATCGCCGGGTAAAATTGTTGAACATTGTATTCCAAAAGGTTTAACTTCCATCGATAAACCATGCATGTACATGATAATTGCAGCTTTTACCGAAGAATAAAAAGTTTGAAAAGGTATTGGTATAATACCAGCAAGCGAAGAAACTGTAATAATTTTTCCATAACCTTGGGCTCTGAAAACCGGCAAACATGCATTTATCGTTTTTAAAACTCCAAAGTAATTAGTTTCGAACTGAAATCGAACTTCTTCAATGCTCGTATCTTCAACTGAACCGGCTATACCGTTTCCGGCATTGGCAATTACAGCATCGAGTTTTCCGTAATCTGCAATAATTTTTTCAACTGTTGAATTAATTTCGGTTTCAATGGTAACATTCATTTTTACGGGAATATATTTTCCTCCCGAAGATTTATTTTCATACGCTTCTCCCCCACTTCGCGATGCTCCATAAACTATGACGCCTGCTTTTACCAATAATTCGGCAGCAGCTTTTCCTATTCCCGCACTTGAACCTGTAAGAAGAACAATTTTCTTTTCCATATTAGAGATTATTTGAATTAATTTATTATATGGTTGTTTATCAACAATATTCA
>CAYNGF010000159.1:0-7071 GCA_964396515.1 uncultured Paludibacter sp. | reverse complement strand
CTGGAGGTTAGTTATGAAGAAAAAAAGTAAAGTAATCGGAAAAGACTATGAAAAACTAGATTTAAATAATGCTTGTAATCAATTTGATTTTTATGGACTAATTCTTAAAGATGATAGAGTAAAGGTCGATACTAAAAGATACAAGAAGTTTTTTACATTGCCTAATAATAGAATTGAAATAAGACATTCAGTTTATTACTTACCAACAAAAATTCATAGAAGCGATTATAAATGTAATTGGTTTAGAGATTTATTTGCTGAATATAAGAAGTTGTGGTTCAGTGAATATAAGAGCTTTATTGATAGCATAAAAACGCCTAAACAAGTTGAAGATAATGCTAGAGTAGCTAATTTAGCAGATGGCGTACTAGATTATGATGAAGCAAATATGAAGGCCATGATGTCAGGATTTAGAAGACAAAACGAATATAAAATGATTATCAAATCATTATATGCTCAATTCTTTCATCAACTAATGTCTAGTGTTGATGCTCTATGTTTAAGAATGCTTACTGCATGTGGATATAAAGAAGAAGATTATACTAAGAAACAATTTGATATATTTATTCAAGGCTTACAAGGTGAAGATGCTAAATCATTTAGGGAATATAAAAACTATCCTTTATATGATAGAGCATTCACAGTTTGGAATTTCTTGAAACACAATTCATTAAGATCATACAAGATCTTGAAACAATGGTATCCAAAGATGGTGTGGGATCCTGAAGAGCAATATCAAAATGGTCAATCTGCTCTTACTGTTACTAAATTAGATGAGAAGTTTATTCTTGATTGTTTAGATAATATGCATTTATTCTTTGATGAATTATGCGAACGAGCATTTAAAGAAAGTGCAGAAGATGCACAATGGGATTATGATGATTACTTCTATAATGAAGTCAAAGACCAAATAGATGTAATTATTAATCCGCTAGACATATGATGAGATAATGGAGGTGAAAGTATGAGCTATTTGTATCTTAATTTTTTAGATAATATGAATCAAGGCAGTAGAAGTTGGGATGACTTCTATACATCTTCATTAAAAGATCAATTTGAAGTAATTAAAAGAAAACTTGGTGGATTAAACTATAATCTTCAAGAATTCTTGCCATATGCCTTTCCTACACAAACATCTAAGAATTACTATATTTCTATGCCTAGCTTCGATAGAAGAATCAAGCAAGATAGAAGAGGTAAAGATGTAATTTATAATATTGTAATTCGTCCTGAAAAAGATAGTTACTTAAATAATGTTGTGCCACAAAATTATGATTTAATGATTATTGGTGATGTTACTTTTAATAACGTTATTGATATTACTATTAAAGGTATAGATCTAATCGATGTAAATGTAGCTAAGTTTGGTGAGATTAAAGTTAATTGTTATGCTGCAACAGCTACAAGTACTAAATCTTTAACAACAAGAGATGGAAGAGTTATCAATGTTCCTGACTATGGAACAAGAGACCTTCAAAATGCTGTACTAACACATGATTTTGTCGATAGATTATGTAATGATAAATCTTGTTATCCTGTACCAAATCCTGAAGTAGCTTTATCTACATTTACTGTATGGCAAGATTATATCGATTTTAGAAAATATTATTTAGGTAAACAATCTGAACGTTGTGAAGAGATTGATGATGTTATAGTTTGTGATTCATTCATGGTTCCAAAAGAGGCATATCGTAGGAATGAAGATGTTTTCACTGATTATCTGCTTGATGATATAGCTGAATTTGCTCGTGGTGAACAAATCATACTTTCAAAAAACGTTAATGGTTCTGAAAGTTTCCCTTTAATCAGAGTTGATATTTGTAAGAATAGAAAACAAGTTCTTAGTGAAACTATCGGTAAATCTGGTAAAGGTAAAAGCAAATATGAGGTTAACCTTCAAAGATATACAAGAGATGCTATGGGATTATCTCCAACGCCACCGGCATATGATAAAAATGGAAACATAGTAAAAGGTTCTAGATTCTATCAATATTTACTTGGTGAAAGATACTTATTAACTCATGTTGATATTGAACCAGATTGTACTGAATTAGAAAAGAAATTTGATAAGGATTGTAAATCTGCATTTAATGAAATTGAAACACGTTATGCAAGTGTCATCAGTAATGATTTAAACAATTTTATGGATGGGCAAAGACCAATTGTTGAGAGTCAATATAATTCAATGTTTGATAGATATGTTGAAGAATTAAATAGTTCTTTAGAAACAGATATTGAAGAAAATAAAGATAGAGAAGTAAAGCGTGAATACGAAACAGCACTTAAGAAAGTTGCTGAACCTTTCGATAATGAAATAAAGAAAATAAACTCTTCTTTTGATGATAAGGTTAAAAAACTAAAGAAAGAAAAATTAAAAGATAAAGAAGAAAAGAAGAAACTTGAAGAATTAGAAAAAGAAAAAGCAGTTCAAATAGAAGAAGTTAAAGCCAAAAAAAAACGTGCTTTAGAGGAAGTTTCTCTTCGAGAGTTTTATATTGAAAGAAACAAAAAACTAATTGAAAACAAGAAAAAGAGTCTTTCTATTCAAATGCAAGCTGAACTTGATAGAATCAGTAAAGATAAAAAGAAACAATTAGAAATTCAATATAAGAATCAAATTGAAGATGAGAAAACTGAAATAAGTTCAAGTTTAAGACAACAATTTGAATCTGATAAAGCTATTAAAATTGAAAATGAAACAATAAGAAGATATCAAATATACTTTAGACCAGATTCAACTGATGATAAGTTATCTGATATCAAAAAAGAAATAGAAGCTATTGGTGCTCAATATTTAACATATGATAATAGAGCTGAAAAAGCTAAGATTGATAGACAAGAAAAAGCTTTAAATTCATTTATGGGAGGATATGTAAAGAATCCATTCTTACCTACATATCTATTCTCACCAGAAACATTAGCACAAGCTCCTATTGGTGCAATGAAAGATCCAGATTGGTGTCTTGAAAGTTTAAATGATGGCCAAAAATTAGCCGTTAAAAAGGCTTTAGCAAGTGAAAGTATATTCTTACTACAAGGCCCTCCAGGAACAGGTAAAACACAAGTAATAGCTGAAATAACAGCACAACTTGCTAGACAAGGTAAAAAGGTACTTATCTCTTCTGAAACTCATAAGGCAATTGATAATGTATTTGAAAGATTACCTAAGATTCCAGAAATTAGACCTTTGCGTTTGATTCCATCACAAAACGGAAAAGAAACCAATTATAGTCCAGAGCGATTAGTTGACAATTTCTATTTGAATATTAGTGGTAATCTAGAAAAACAAATAAATAGATTCGAGCATTTTGAAGAAGCTAAGAAGACTTTTGACGAACAAATGAGTCTATTAAGAAGAGATTATGATAGGATTCTAAGACTTAAAAAAGAAAATATCCAAATCGAGAATCAAAGAAATGGATTACTTGAAACTATTAATAAATACAACAAAAACTTAGAAGATTATCGTGATAACCTAGCTACTATCAATGCTGAACTTGACGAATATAGAAGAACAAATAAATATATTGATTCACTTAGATTCGTAACTGAAGGCGTTAAGGAACAATATATTGATGAATTAAAGAATAGAATTCAATCATTATTGCAAACATTTAGTAGTTTGGCATCAGTTAATATTGATTCAGCATTTGAACTTTACAATTTTGATATTGGCGAAGTTAGAAATGAATTATCACATATTTTATCTGATGATACAGTTGGTAAACTTGAAGAAAGAAGAACTCAACTTCGTAATGAATTACAAAAATTAAGAGACCCTGATACTGATGAAGCACCTGAAGAAGGTGATGAAAATTATGAAGAATATAAGAAGTATCAAAGTGAACTTAAAGAAGTTGTAAATCAAATTAAGTCAGCAACTAAGAATACTGATTTTGATTTCTCTTCAAGTAAGATTTATGCGATTATTCCATCTATCATTAATGATAAGAATTTATTAAAAGTTCTTCCTGAAGAATTAACTTCATTTAAGATTCAAGCACAGACAATCATTAATGAAATAAAAGAGAATGTAGATGTTTCTATAAACAAGTATTTTTTACAATATGATGAGCTTAATTCAAAGATGATTGATGTTCAAAGAGAAATCAGTCAAAGCAAGGCTTTATATGAAGAATTAGGTAATAATCAAGGCATTGAAGAATACAATGAGCTAAATTCTCAATTAAAACAAAACATTACAAGATTCTTTAGAGATTTCGATATTATTAGAGAATATGATTCAGATAATTTAGAAACAGCATTTACTATAATTGCTGAAGAATGGAATAAGCTTGAATATGATTATAAGAGAACTGCAACTCAAAATAAAAAGAAAATCCCTATGTATAAAGAGATTTGTAAGTATTTAGAGCAAGAAGATATTCTTGAAGAAGATAGACAAGCTTATACTAGAGAACTTTATAATTGTGTAAATGTCTTTGGTATTACATGTACAAGTAGAGATAGATTTACAAAGACTCAACTTGCAGAACTTGAAAGATATGGTATTGAGTCAGTTGATATTAGATCTCAAGGAATAGATGTAGTTATCATCGATGAGGTTTCAAAATCTTCATTCTTAGATTTACTAATTCCAATTCTTTATGGTAAGACAGTTATACTTGTTGGTGACCATCGTCAATTGCCACCAATGTATGATTTAAGACATATGAGAAAAGAAGACTTTGAAGGTCTTGATGAAGATATAATTACAAAAGAAATCAATGATTCTTATACTGAACTTTATGAAGAATGTTTCTTTAAGACATTATATGAAAAAGTACCACAAGACTTTAGAGTAATGCTTAATAAGCAATACCGTTGCCATAGTCATATTATGGAAGTATTCAACCATTTCTATGGTGGAAGTCAAAGAGGACTTATGGTTGGAAAGAAACAGCAAGATGATGAAAAACAACATAATCTTACTGTTAGAATCAATGGTAATACAATCATAGAACCAAAATATCATGTATATTTTATTGATTGTGACCAAAAAGAATCTAGTGCTTATGAAGGCAGTACTTCAAAAGTTAATGAACAAGAAGCACAAGTTGCAATGCAATTATTAAGACAAATCGATAAAGCAAGCCTTGATGCAGTAAATGCAGGAAAAGTCATTGTTAGTAAGTCTAAGAAGATAGACGAAAGATTAAGTGCAGGTATAATCTGTACTTATGGTGACCAAGCATCATTAATTAAGAAGATGAGAAGAGGCCAAAGATTTGAAGGCTTATCTGAAAAACAAGATGAACGCTTGATAATCAGTACAGTCGATGACTTCCAGGGTGATGAACGTGATGTAATTATCCTATCAATGGTTCGTAATCCAGCTAATACTGAAAAAGCTAATGCTGAATTCATCAAGAAGTTTGAAAGAATTAATGTTGCATTATCTCGTGCAAGAAAACTATTAATTGTTGTTGGTTCTAAGAAATATCTATCTGAAGCAGGAATAATTGATTTACCTGATCTAACAGGTGATCACTTCTTAGATAAAAATAACTTCCACGTTTATAAAGAAATAATCGACACTATTTACTTTAGAGGTAAGGTGTTGACTGCAAATGATATTATAGGAGAGTGATAGACTATGGATGAAAAAGTATTAAAACAATTAAAAACCACTTGTCCATTTCCTCTTCTAATATATAAAACAAGTGTGAAATATAATGAGGTTCGTAAAGCTTCTGGTATTGCTTATATCCTTTTAGATTTAATTCAAAAGGAAAGCGACTATTCCGATAAAATATCAGATGTTTTATTAAAATTTGGTATTCCTGCAAACTTACATTATATATTTGGACAAGAAATAGCTAATCTAATGAGTACAGATATTTTATCTTCTCATTTTGATCCATCTTATTTTGCAACACCAACATATTTTAAACAAATTACAATTGGAGATGTTGAACTTACACCAAAGGGAAAGAAGATGTTCCAAGATGGTGCAATCCCAACTGGTGCAGAAAAGGTAAAAGTTAAAGATATTTATTATAGTCCAGTTACAAGAAAGTTTGATGTTGAAAGTAAAGTTCCATATATGAGTTTAGGAAGTTCATTCTTAGGCGATGACTTTATGGAACGTGTTGATATTGATATAAGTGGCATGGAAGATTATATCAATGCTAATGGTACTAAGATTGGCTTAAAGGCTGAAGAAAGAGTTGTATCTTTTGAATGTGAAGAACCACAAAAAATGCATACAAGAAAAGAAGAAGGAATGACTATAATAATCAGACCTTCTGGAGCTGAATTCAAATTTGATACAACAGATGAGAATGCATTCTTTAATAAGTACTATACTTCAAAGCTAATGACTGAAGGTTTATTAGCAAAGAACAAGTATAAATTTGTCGATGAAAAGAAAGATATTGTTGAAGTTCCAACTGTATCAATCAATGAATTGACAAATATTACAAATGTTTATATTCCTGATGATGCTCAAAAACAAGCATCACGCCCATGTAAATTCTTCTTTAGCAAGAATAGACTTGGTGTTAAAGGCGTAGAAACATCAATGAAATTAGATGTTGATGATTCAACAGCATTATTAAATGATTTAAATTCAAATGCTGAATTTGCTTTATTAGATAAAAGCTCTTTGAAGTACTATAGTCCTTTAAATGTAGTTATGCCTTGTGAACAACTAGGTGATACATTTGAAATGCAACTATTAGTTGAAAGAACTGCAGACGAAGATGCTTTAAAGCAAATCTTATTAAAACTTTATGACATTTATCATGATGAAACATTCAATACTGAAATTGGTAAAGCAATTCTATTCATAGTTGAGTCATTAAAGGATTCAAGCTATTTTGAAAAGTATTCAGCAAATCAATTAAGTAAATATAATAGTGTTGATGAGCAAATTGATTTGTTACTAAAGATGAATTCATCATTTAAAACAAGTGCTGATTGGAATGAATATTTCAAGGTAGTTGGTTCCGATTTAGTTACTAATAGTATCAAAGAAATCCGTCTTGATAACATGATTTACAAAAATACAGTTCTAACGCCACTAAAGAATGAACTAAAGATTGGTACTCAAGATTATGTAAAGATGTT
>CAYNGF010000158.1:0-7139 GCA_964396515.1 uncultured Paludibacter sp. | reverse complement strand
TTACACCGGTAATCGGATGGACAACCCATCACTCCATTTGTGAGTTCAGGGGAAAGTGGTACTTGTTCCATCACGATTGCCGTCCTTCGGGTGGAAAGACCTGGCTCAGAAGCCTGAAAGTTGTTGAACTTGAATATAATCCGGATGGAACTATAAAAACCATCGATGGTTTAGCAGAATAAATTTTCGACAAAGCGGGATTCTTTGAGTTGCCCGCTCATTATTTTGAATAAATAGTAATTTGTTTTGAAAAGGAATAAGTTGTTAATGATATTTTTTTTACATTTGGGTTATAGAAAATAATAGAGAGCAAGCGACAAGGAAGTCGCTTGTCCCTTGAAAACTTACTTCAGCTTAATAAAATAAAAAGATTATCCGCAAAGCGACCTTTTTATATTATTGACTTGAAAAGTCAAACATTAATAACCGTAGGTCAATGACCTGCGGTAAATAATGAATCACAATTACTGCCTGTAAGGCAGGACAAATATAAAATCTTGCCTTATAGGCAAATATACAACATTGTTTTGGAACCATAGGTTACGCTACGCTTACCTACGGTTATGAAAATCAAATCCTTCGGATTAAAATAGGTCGCTTTGCGGATAATCATATAAAATAAAAAACTTTTCAATAATTATTGTTTAATACTTTATGCTCTGATTTCCCATGAAATATTTTCGTTTTTTCGTTTTAATTTTTTCATTTTTCATTTTTCATTTTTCATTATTTTCCGCCGTTCGTCTTCCCAAATTAATTTCCGATGGAATGATTCTTCAGCGCGATGCAAAAGTTAATGTTTGGGGTTGGGCTGACCCTAATGAAAAGGTTACCATTAACATCGATGGTAGAACTTATTCAACTCAGGCGGATGCAAGTGGAAGCTGGAAAGTAATGATAAAACCCCATAAGGCTGGCGGACCTTATCAAATGTTGGTTAAAGGAAAAAATAAAATTCAACTAAACAATATTCTTTTCGGCGATGTTTGGTTGTGCTCCGGACAATCGAATATGGAATTGCCCATTCGAAGGGTAAAGCCGCTTTATGAAGAAGAAATTTCAAAAGCAAAAAATTCCGAAATCCGCTTTTTTGATGTTCCTCAGAAGTATGATTTTAAAATACCTCAAAATGATTATCAGAGTGGAGGTTGGCAGGAAGTAAATGCAAAAACAATTCTTAATTTTTCCGCAGTTGGCTATTTTTTTGCGAATGAGCTTTATAAAAAATACAACATTCCTATTGGAATAATCAATGCAAGCCTTGGCGGTTCTCCCATTGAAGCATGGATGAGCGAAGAAGCATTAACATCATTTCCCGAACAACTTAACGAAGCCTATAAATGGCGGGACGATGAACTTATAAGAAAAACGGAAACATCTGAAAACGATAAAATTAAAGAATGGTATGCCGAAGCTAATCGCAAAGATGTTGGTCAAATTGGCGCCTGGACACTACCTACCATCGATGATAAGGATTGGTTAACTTTCAACCTTCCGGGATATTGGAACGAAACGCCCATAGGCAAAGTTAATGGAGTGGTATGGTTTCGAAAAGAGTTTGAAGTTTCAAAAGATAATGCCGGGAAATCAGCTTTTTTAAATATGGGACGCATTGTGGATGCCGATTCGGTATTTATGAACGGAAAATTCGTAGGTAATGTAACGTATCAATATCCGCCTCGCTGGTACAATGTGCCTGAAAATGTATTGGTGGAAGGACGAAATGTAATTGTTGTGCGTGTTGTCAGCAATGTGGGAAGAGGTGGTTTTGTTCCCGATAAAACGTACGAATTGAAAGTTGCGAACACAGTGATTGACTTAAAAGGAGTTTGGAAAATGAAATTAGGTTGTGTAATGCCTCCAACTCCTGGTACAACTTTTATCCGCTGGAAACCAATGGGACTGTACAATGCTATGATTGCGCCACTGCTACCGTTTAACAAAAAAGGTGTTTTGTGGTATCAGGGTGAATCGAATACAGGAAAGCCGGATGAATATGCTCGACTTTTACCTGCCTTTATTGCCGATTGGCGCAAAAATTTCCGGCAAAAGAATCTTCCGTTTATAATTGCACAACTGCCCAATTTCATGGAAGCAACATCGGTACCCACTGAAAGTAACTGGGCAGCATTCCGGCAGGCACAAACATCCATACTTTCTGTGCCAAATACCGCGATTACGGTAAACATCGACCTTGGTGAATGGAACGATATTCATCCTTTAAACAAAAAAGATGTTTCTATTCGTATGGCTTTGGCTGCACAAAAAATTGCATATAACGACAAAAAAGTTATTGCTTCCGGTCCAATTTACAAATCGATGAAAGTAAACGGCAATAAAGTAGAAATTAGTTTCACAAATATAGGCAGCGGATTAACATCGAAAGGCAGCAAAGAATTAAAGTATTTTGCCATTGCTGGCCAAGATAATAATTTTGTATGGGCAAATGCCGAAATACAAGGCGATAAAGTGGTTGTTTGGAGCGAAAAAATTAATAACCCTAAAACGGTACGTTATGCCTGGGCTGATAATCCGGAAGGAGCTAATTTATATAACAAAGAAGGCTTACCTGCTTCACCATTTGAAGCGAAAGTAAATAAATCTCATTGAAAAATTTTAACTTTACTTGAATACCATTGATAATCAATAATTTAAAAAATGAAAAACACACTAAAAACGTTACTGTTAACATTTTCAGTAATAAATTTTGCTTTTGGACAAACATTTACTTTTGCTCCCGAAGGTTTTGATGTTCCTAAAACCGATATTAAACACGGAAAAATTGATACAATCACTTATAATTCAACAACTGTAGGAAATTTACGTAAAGCATTAATTTATACACCTCCGAGTTATTCTAATTCTGAAAAATATCCGGTACTATATTTACTTCATGGTATAGGTGGTGATGAAAAAGAATGGTTCAGTCATGGTAAACCACAAGTAATATTGGATAATTTATACGCTGAAAATAAAATTGTGCCCATGATTGTGGTGTTGCCTAACGGAAGAGCAATGAAAAATGATAGAGCAGAAGGTAATATTTTTGATCCTGAAAAAGTTCAGGCATTTGCTACTTTCGAAAAGGATTTGTTAAACGATTTGATTCCATACATTGAAAGAAATTATCCGGTACTGAAAAATCAGGAAAATCGTGCTATAGCAGGACTTTCGATGGGTGGTGGGCAATCACTAAATTTTGGACTTGGAAATTTGGATAAATTTGCATGGATTGGTGGCTTTTCTTCTGCCCCAAATACCAAAACCCCGCAGGAATTGTTTCCAAACATTGAAAACGCTAAAGAAAAAATTAAACTTCTTTGGCTTTCGTGTGGCGACAAAGATAATCTGATTAACTTCAGCGAGCGTATTCACGTTTTTTTACTCCAAAATCAAGTACCGCATATTTATCAGGTTATTCCAAATGGTTTTCACGATTTTAAGGTTTGGAAACAAAACTTGTATATGTTCGTCCAATTACTGTTTAAGCCCGTAACTTCTTCTGTTTTAATACAAAATAGTTTTATTCCCGAGAATAATTAAATTTCAACAAATCAAATAATAAGTAGTTACAAGAATTTAGTTACAAGTTACAAGACTTATTATCTGAGAGTTAAAAAACATATCATTATATACTTTCAAATACTTATGTTAATGAAAAAGCCAAATTTTGAATTCGTTTCAATGGAAAATAAGTTAAAAGTTTTATCATCAATTTTAATTATTTTATTTTCTTTTTCTGCTTTTGCCGCTGATAAAAAAAGTAAAGTGAAAATACCTAAAAATGCTCCGCTATTTTCAAAATTCGTTTATCAGGGCGATGATGAAGTTTTCAGAAACAATCCTTTGAAAACGGACGAGTTTTACAATCCAATATTACAGGGCTGTTTCCCTGACCCAAGCATTACCCGCAAAGGCGATGATTATTTTTTGGTATGCTCATCGTTTGCCATGTTCCCGGGTGTACCCATTTTTCACTCAAAAGATTTGGTAAATTGGAAACAAATCGGACATGTGCTCGATCGCAAATCGCAACTGAAAGTTTTCGATACGGGAATAAGTGCCGGAGTATATGCTCCAACCATTCGATACAATAAAAGTAACGATACTTTTTACATGATAACCACTCTGTTTGCAGGCGGTTTCGGTAATATCATCGTAAAAACAAAGGACCCGTTTGCAGGATGGAGTGACCCGATTAAACTGAATTTTGATGGAATTGATCCTTCAATTTTCTTTGATGACGATGGAAAAGCTTATGTGGTTCACAACGATGCACCTGATAAAGGTAAAGAACTTTACAATGGGCACAGAGTAATAAAAGTTTGGGAATACGATGTGGAAAAGGATCAGGTAATTGCAGGAACAGATAAAATTATTGTTGATGGAGGTGTGGATATTACCAAAAAACCGATTTGGATTGAAGCGCCGCATATTTATAAACGGTACGGAAAGTATTATTTGATGTGTGCCGAAGGTGGTACAGGCGGTTGGCACAGCGAAGTTATTTTTATGAGTGATAATCCTAAAGGACCTTATATACCCGCTCCAAACAATCCAATTTTATCGCAACGTTATTTGAATCCTAATCGTGCCAATAAAGTTGATTGGGCAGGACATGCCGATTTGGTGGAAACCAACGATGGCAAATTCTATGGCGTTTTTCTTGCCGTACGTCCAAACGAAAAAAGCAGGGTCAACACCGGTCGTGAAACGTTTATTTTGCCTGTTGATTGGAGTGGAACTTTTCCTGTTTTCGAAAACGGTTTAGTGCCTATGGAACCAAAACTTAAAATGCCCAATGGAGTTGAAAACAAAACAGGAAAAGATGGTTTTTTCGCGAGCGGAAATTTCACTTTTACCGACGATTTCTCGGCTCCGAAATTAGATTACAGATGGATTGGTCTGAGAGGTCCACGCGAAGATTTTATCATTTCTTCAAAAAATGGACTGATTATTAATCCGTTTGCTGTTAATATAAAAGAAGTAAAACCTACTTCCACACTATTTTATCGTCAGCAACATATTAACTTCACTGCCACAGCAACCATTACTTATCAGCCACAAACCGAAAAAGATTTGGCAGGCATAACTTGTTTGCAGAACGAAAGATTCAACTACGTTTTCGGGATTACAAAAAAGGATAACGGTTTTTATTTGTTACTCGAAAGAACAGCCAAAGCAAAGTCCAGTATCGTGGCAAGCACTAAAATCGATTTGAAAACTCCGGTACAACTTCGTGTAAAAGCCGTTGGCGATAATTACGAATTCAGCTATTCGGTAAACGGAACAGATTTCACCAATGTCGGCGGAACAGTTTCGGGTGATATTTTGTCAACCGATGTTGCCGGTGGTTTTACCGGTGCTATGATTGGGTTGTATGCTACCTCGGCAAATGATGTTTTTCCATTATAATCATTACAAGTTAAGAAAAATATTCTACCAAAATTTTTATTAAAACAGCTATTTGATAATTCATAAATAAATAAGCAGTTTAATGAATTAATTTTGTTCGATTTACTAAGCACTTCGTGAAGTTTTTTTAGCGGCATTTTCATCAAAAATTTTCAATAATTACTAAACAAGGATGAATCAACTTTATGTTTGTGAAATGAAGACCGGATTACGAATAACTTTTTGGCTAATGTTTTTAACTGTATTATCAGTAGCCCAAAATCCCATAATTCAAACCAATTATACTGCCGATCCTGCGCCAATGGTTCATAATGATACCGTTTATCTTTATACTTCGCACGATGAAGATACAACAGTGAATAATTTTTTCACCATGAACGATTGGAAATGTTATTCCACAACCGACATGGTAAACTGGACTGACCATGGATCTATACTATCATATAAAGTTTTTGAATGGTCGCGGGGTGATGCTTGGGCAGGCCAGTGTATTTATCGAAACGGGAAATTTTACTATTATTTACCTGTGAATCAAAAGAATGGAGGAAATGCAATTGGCGTTGCGGTTTCGGATAGTCCGACTGGACCGTTTAAAGATGCACTTGGCAAACCTCTGTTAACCGGCTACGGTTATATTGATCCGACTGTATTCATCGATGACGATGGGCAAGCTTACCTTTATTGGGGAAATCCAAATCTTTGGCATGTGAAATTAAATGAAGACATGATTTCTTTTGATTTAAATTATGGTATCGTGAAGGAAGATTTGAGAGATGATAATTTTGGTTATCGTGCCATTAAGCAAGACGCTTACAATTATCGTACAGCTGCCTACGAAGAAGGACCATGGCTTTTTAAGCGGAATAATTTATATTATTTACTTTATCCGGCTGGTGGTGTACCTGAGCATTTAGCTTATTCTACAGCTAAAAATATTACCGGACCATGGACTTACGGAGATACCATTATGCATGTAATTAAACAAGGTGGAGCGTTTACCAACCATCCCGGTTATATCCATTATAAGGGAAAATCGTATTTGTTTTATCACAATGGCGCTTTACCCGATGGAGGCGGTTTTAAACGTTCGGTTTGTATTGAACCGTTTGAATTTAAAGCTGATGGCTCAATACCGTTGATTACGCCTACAAAAGAAGGAGTTACCCAAAGTGCAGCAAATTTAAACCCATTTAAAAGAGTAGAAGCCGAAACTATTGCTTGGTCTGAAGGATTGAAAACAGCTTCCGATAATCAAGTTGGTGTTTATGTAACCAACATTGATAATAATGATTACTTCAAAGTTCGTAATGTTGATTTTGGGAAAGGAGCAAAAAGATTTGAAGCCAATGTGGCATCAATTACTAATTCTGGAAGTATTCAATTACGTGTTGATGATAAAAACGGAAGTTTGTTTGGAAACTTAGCTGTTAAAAATACGGGTAATGATTTTAACTGGGAAACAATTTCTTGTAAAATTAAAAAAATCAAAGGAGTACATGACCTGTATTTTGTTTTCAAGGGCAACGATTCAAATTTATTCAAATTTGACTGGTGGAAACTTAGCAGTAAATAGATAAACTGACATTTAATAAGGGACAATAGTAATTTAACTTTCGAACGTATAATATATTTTATTTCAGATATTTACAAATGTGTTATAAATTTTCTGCTTGCACTGAACTGTTCCCCTCTCATAATCATTATTCCTTTTTCTTTCTCCTTTG
>CAYNGF010000157.1:0-7246 GCA_964396515.1 uncultured Paludibacter sp. | reverse complement strand
ATAGCTGAGGAAATGGGAATAAAAAGGAAATAGTTACGAGTTACGAGTTACGAGTAATGAATTACGAATTACCAATTACGAATTACGGGTTACCAATTACAAGTTACAAGTTACGGGTAATCAATTACGAGTTACCAATTACGAGTTACGGGTAATCAATTACGAGTTACCAATTGAGAGTTACGGGTTACCAATTACGAATTACAAATTACGAGGTTGAAGTAAATAAGTTTTCATTTTATATTTTACATTTCACTATCATGAAAAAAATTCAATATTTACTGTTACTTATCAGTTTTACGGGATTGCTGAATGCACAAAAAATGCCTCAGCAGTTTATTTATTCAAAAAAAGCTCCGGCATCATTCGATGCTGTACGTTTAACACGCATCGACAGTGTTTTAACAAATTTGGTACGCGAAGGTAAAATTCCACATGCTGTTACTTTCGTAGCTCACAAAGGAAAGGTAGTGCATAATAAAGCTTATGGATGGCGCGATATAGAAAATAAAATTCCCTGCACAACTTCGGATATCTTCCGTATGGCTTCACAAACCAAAGCCATTACTGCTACTGCTGTGCTTATGCTTATGGAAGAAGGCAAACTGTTGCTCGACGATCCCATAAAAAAATACATCCCTGAATTTGCGAACCCGAGAGTGATTGAATCGTTTAACGAAAAAGACTCAACTTATACAAGCCGACCTGCCAAACGCGATATTACCATACGACATTTACTCACGCACACGGCAGGATATTCTTATGGCAATGCCCAAACCCGTAAAATTTATGATAAAGCCGGTATTCCGGTTTCTCCTATGCTTTCAAATGATAATATCACGCTTGCCGAAGCTATAAAACGTGTTGCATCATGCCCACTTGAACACGACCCCGGCGAAAAATTTACGTATGGTATGAGTTTGGATATTCTTGGATATCTGATAGAAGTCGTTTCAAAAATGCCGGTTGATGAGTTCTTTAAAAAGCGTATTTTCGAACCTTTAGGTATGAACGACACTTATTTTTATGTGCCTGAACATAAAAAGGACAGAATTGTAACACTTTACGAAAAACTCAATCCGGAAGCAAAACTCATACGTAACGAAAAAAATAATGGCCTTTTCCAGACATTACCTTACGCAGGAGCCAAAAAATTTCATAGTACAGGCGCAGGACTGAACGGAACCATTGAAGATTACGCAAAATTTTGCCAAATGATTTTGAATAAAGGTGAGTTTAACGGACATAGAATTCTCGGACGAAAAACCGTGGAATTGATGGCTAAAAATGCTGTTGGCGATTTGCGGGGAGAAATTGGCTTCGGACTTGCTTTCGATGATTTCAGATCACTATATTCCTATCGTTCGATAATTTCGCAAGGTGCTTTACGTTGGGGCGGATGGTACGGAACCGATTATGTTATCGATCCTGCAGAAGAACTGATTTTGCTCTTTTATGTAAATGTTGAGCCGAACAATGTGGGTTTTGATTTAAAAGTTTTGTTTCATAATTTGGTTTATCAGGCGTTGAAATAGTTACGAGTTACGAGTTACAAGTTACTCAAAAAATTCAAAAAGAAACTGACAAAAAACTAATCACAATAAATGTCACAATATGAAAAAAATAATTCCTATCGCACTACTTATGATGTTAAATGCTGCTTGTTCCGGCGATACAAAAATAAAGTATCCCGAAACTAAAAAAGATGATGTTATAGATACTTATTTCGGAACCAAAGTTGCCGATCCTTACCGCTGGCTCGAAAACGACACATCTGCCGCTACCGAAGCATGGGTAAAAGCACAGAATGCTGTTACTTTTGGTTATCTTGAAAAAATTCAGTTCCGTAACCAATTAAAAGATCATATGACTGAGTTAATGAATTATCCGAAATACAGTTCTCCTTTCAAGAAAAAAGGTGTCTATTATTATTTTAAAAATGACGGACTACAAAATCAAAGTGTACTTTACCGAATGAAATCGCTCGATGCTGAACCTGAAGTTTTGCTCGACCCAAATAAATTATCGGCTGATGGGACGGTGGCGCTTTCACAAATATCTTTTTCGAATGATGGTAAATATTTGGCTTACAGCATATCGAAAAGCGGATCGGACTGGAATGAGATTTATGTAATGAACTTAGCTGACAAAAAATTACTTCCCGATGTAATAAAATGGGTAAAATTTTCGGGCATTGCATGGCAGGGTAACGGATTTTATTACAGTGCCTACGATGCTCCCAAAAAGGGAAGTGAACTTTCATCAAAAAATGAATTTCATAAAATTTTCTTTCATAAAATCGGTGAACCGCAACAACAGGATAAACTTATTTTTGAAAATCCGGATTATCCTTTGCGTAATTGTGCTGCATCAGTTTCAGAAGATGAAAAAATGCTGTTTATCACCGAAACTGAATCCACTTCGGGTAATTCTCTCTATTTTAAAGATTTAACAAAACCAAATTCAAAATTAGATACGATAGATAAAGGGTTTGATGATGATTATACGGTCATTGAACACTTGAATGGGAAAATTTATGTACTTACCAATAACGAAGCTCTTAACCAACGTTTGATAGAAATTGATCCGCTAAAACCGGGACGTGAAAATTGGAAAACAATTTTAGCAGAAACAGAAAATGTTTTGGAAAGCGTTGATATTATTGGGGGAAAACTTATCGGGCGTTATTTGCAAAATGCAGCGAGTAGAGCCTACGTTTATGATATGAACGGAAACTTTCTCCATGAAGTAAAAATTCCGACCATTGGAACTCTCAGCGGTTTCACGGGAAATATTGATGAAGATGAAGCATTTTACACTTTCACATCTTTTACATTTCCTCCAACAATTTACCGTTACGACGTTGCCCAAAATAAAGCCGAAATATTCAAAAGTTCCGATGTAAAATTCAACCCTGAAGATTACATTACCGAACAGGTATTTTACCACAGTAAAGATGGTACCAAAGTGCCAATGTTTATAACCTACAAAATCGGCACAAAAAAGAACGGGAAAAATCCTTTGATGCTTTATGGATATGGAGGATTTAATATCAGCGTAAATCCTTCGTTTAGCATAACACGCATACCGTTTTTAGAACAGGGCGGGATTTATGCCGTTGCAAATATTCGCGGCGGGGGCGAATATGGCGAATCGTGGCACAAAGCCGGCACTAAACTTCTGAAACAAAATGTGTTCGACGATTTTATAGCTGCTGCAGAATTTTTGATTGACAAAAAATATACTTCAGCAAAAAAAATAGCAATTCATGGCGGTTCAAACGGAGGCTTGCTTATTGGTGCTTGTATGACACAACGTCCCGATTTATTTGCTGTGGCAATTCCTGAAGTGGGTGTGCTCGATATGCTTCGCTATCAGAAATTTACCATTGGCTGGGCTTGGGCAACCGACTATGGCACCAGCGAAGAAAGCAAGGAAATGTTTGAATATCTGAAAGGATACTCGCCTTTACACAACATAAAAGAAGGGGTAAAATACCCTGCTACATTGGTTTTAACCGCCGATCACGACGACCGTGTTGTTCCGGCACATTCCTTCAAATTCGCAGCTACATTACAGGCAGCCAATAAAGGCAATTTCATCTCTCTTATCCGAATTGATTCAAAAGCCGGACATGGAGCAGGAAAACCAATCAGTAAAATAATTGATGCTCATACTGACATGTGGTCGTTTGTAATGCACAATTTGGGAATGAGACCTGAATTTGGAAAGAAATAAACAAAACATTTCAGAAATAAAAAAATCAGGATGAAAAAATTTTTTCATCCTGATTTTTTTATTTCTTGTTATTCAACTATCAGATTAAAAGCTCCTTTAGCAAGAACACTTTTATTAATTAAACCTGAATTTACTTCGATAAAAGTTTCGGATGATAGACCCGTTTCTATTTTTTCTTTTCTGAAATAATAATTTTTCGCATCTTGTTTCTCGAGTACGAGTACGAAATTTCCATTGGCTGTTTTCACCACAGCTTCGGTTGGCAATGCAGTTATAGTGCGTATGTCTGTTTTAATTTCAGCGTCCACAAAAGCATTATTTACTAGTTTTGTTTGCACATTTTTATCAATCCGGGCAAAAGAAATAACTGATTTAGTCTCAGAATCAATTGATTTCCCTATTTTATAAATACTTGCTTTGAGAATTTCATCGGGCTTTGACAGGATTCGGAATTCAACATCTTGATTGAGATTTATCTTTCCTGCTTCATTTTCGAATAACATAAGTTTTAATTGTAGTTTATCAGGGTTTACAATTTCGAAAGGAGCATTGTTAACTTCTATTGTTTGTCCTCGTACTGCTTTCATTTTGGTGATGTAACCGCTGATGGGTGCTTTAATAGTAAACGTTTGAGCAATATTTCCGGCTTCCGTTTGTTCGGTTGAAACATTCATCATAAGTAATTTCATTTTTAAAGCATTTCGGGCAGCCAACGTACTCTGAAATTCACTTCGATAAGCCATCAATTCTTTCTCTGAACCAACGCCCTTATCGTACAATGCAGCAATTCTATTATATTCGGTCTCTGCTTGTTTAAACCGCGTGTAAGTTTCGGCATAATTCTTTTGTAACTCAATCCATTCGTGGCAAGTAACCGTACAAAGCACTTTACCCTGTTGAACGTAATCGCCTTCAGCACATAAAACATCCTGCACAATACCAGTAAGCATACTTCCTGCTTGTGCTATTCCACCGGGCATTGCTTCTACTATACCTTTGCATTTTACCGATTCGTACCAGGCAGTTTCAAAGGGTTTTGTAACTTCCATTTTATTCGTTTCAAACTGTTGCTTTGAAATTGTAATAAGTTCCTCTCCTGAATTGGAAACTCCTTCAGTTTCCGTTGAAGTTTTACCGGAACATGAAACTAAAAACACCGATACTGCAACAATTAAAAATTTATCTATTTTCATAATGATATATTTTTTCAGTTTTAAAAAATTTAATGTTACTTTTTAACGTGTTAAATACGAAAGGTCAATAGCCAAACGATTATGATAAAACAAGTTATCCAAATACTCTATTTGTATATTTAATGCATTTTCAATACTTAATGCATATTCAAGAAAACTGATTTCTCCGGCGTTATAACTCATTGTTGATGTTTTAAAAATCTCATCAGCCAGTTTTCTGCCTGTTTTATTATACGATAAAATGAAGTTTTCGTATTTCTTCAATTCGTTTAAATGTTGATTCTTTTTATTTTCAAGCATCATCAACTCATTTTCAATCAGATTCTGACTTATTTCCGAAGAAATTTTAGCAGCTTTAATTTTTGCCCTGTTTTCGCCAAAAAACAAGGGAATTGCCACACCAACACTGTATCCATGGTAATTTTTTGCTCCTGTAAATTCATTGGTTCCGTTAAAATATGAAAGGGATAAATCAGGTAAAAGTTTATGATTCTCTACTTTACGAAGTGCATTTCTGTACTTTAAGTCAGTCTCTAAATACTTAATAAAAGGATGCTGATGAATTGGTTGAAAATTAATGACGAATTGATTAAATTCTGACAAAGCTAACGTGTAAACAGTATCCGATTGTAATAGGGAGTTAAATTCATTGTTGGCACTTGCCAGTTCTGCAGATACTGCATTCAGCATATTTCTGATTTGTTGCGATCGTGCAGTCATATTCAGTAAATCGAGACGGCTAATGGCTCCTTTAGTTTGTTTAAGTTCGTATGCCGATTGAATTTTGGTGTACAAACTATCAGTTTTAGCCATTAGTGAAAGTTTATTTTGTAAATAATTTATCCGATTGGCAGCTTGTGTAATATCTTTTATTAGTAGAAATTTCTGATATTCAAATTCAGCAACTGCAATTTCAGTCTCCGCCTTTAAAGCCTTGTATTGTGCCACATAAAGAGTCGGGAAACTGAACTGCTGATTCACACCAAGAACTTTTAACGGATAGCCGTTTTCGGCAATATTATTCTGATCGTAGCCATAATTCAATTCAGTTTTCCCAACATTAAATGCAGAAGTTTCTAAAACTTTCATCTGTTTAATTTTCAGACTGCGATTTTTTAGTTCAAGATTATTTTTCAGGGCTATTTGAATGGCATTTTCTAAATTTATTTTTTCTGAAGCAGTTACTCTGAAAGAAGAAAACATCAGTATTCCCGCTAAAATCACTACAGTAGTTTTCCGAATAAATCTGAAAGTCTTGAAATTGAAACCGGTAACATTATAGAAAATTTCGAACAATAAAGGTAAAGCAATGAGCGTGAGCAAGGTAGAAGTAATCAGTCCGCCGATTACAACTGTGGCAAGCGGACGTTGTACTTCTGCACCGGCTCCGGTAGAAATAGCCATAGGCAGAAAACCCAGCGCAGCAGCGCTTGCTGTGAGCAATACCGGACGCAACCGGCTGGTACTTCCCTGAATTATCAAATCATGCATGGAAGCATTGTTTTTATGTTTTAATTCTTTAAGATGTTCAACCAGAACGATTCCATTAAGTACTGCAATACCAAACAAAGCAATAAAACCAATTCCGGCTGAAACGCTGAATGGCATTCCTCTTATCCAAAGCAATAATACACCACCAACGGTTGCCAATGGTACAGCAGAATATATCAACATCGCATCCTTCACCGATTTAAAAGCAAAATGCAGAAAAATAAAAATCAATGCCATTGCAATAGGAACTGCAAACATCAGTCGGTTGGTAGCATTTTGCAGATTTTCAAACTGACCTCCATAAGCAATAAAATAGCCTGGTTCAAGTTGTATTTTTTCATTCACAATTTTCTGGATATCCATAACAACCGATTTCAGGTCACGATTGCGAACATTTACACTCACCACAACGCGACGGTGTGTGTTGTCGCGTGAAATTTTTGATGGACCTGTAGTATAGTTAATTGCAGCCAATTCCGATAATGGAACCTGAATTCCGTTGCCTACAGGAACCTGAAGATTTTTAATACTGTTAATATCCACACGTAGATTTTCCGGAAGCCGGACAGTTAAATCGAAACGTTTTTCGCCTTCGAAAATTACACCTGCTGCAGCTCCCCCAAATGCCATCGAAAGATATTGATTAAGAGTGGCCATATCAGCACCATAATAAGCTATTTTTTGTTTGTTATATGCCACATTAATCTGTGGTAAACCGGCGGTTTTCTCCAGGATAACATCTGCAGCACCGGGCACATTTTCGATAGCGGATTTTATTTCACCCGCTTTATGATTCAGATAATTCAAATCTTCGCCGTAAAGTT
>CAYNGF010000156.1:0-7343 GCA_964396515.1 uncultured Paludibacter sp. | reverse complement strand
GATTGGTTGGTAAAGTTGGTAATTTACAGAAATTTTCGAGACGCTTATGTCAATGTAGTATTCGAGAGAGAGGCCTATGCCAACGACGAGGATGAGGATTATTTAAAAACACGAAAGCGGTTTGCTTTCATAAGATATTTGTGAGATGCAATTATACATAAAATTCGGTAGTTTGTCCAAGTTTCAGGACTTGTTCGATGACAATGAGTATCTAAGAAAAGTTCTTAGGCCGACAAATTACAACGTTTATTGGATTGAGACAAATAATCTAACAGAGATAATAAGATTGTTAGAAAGCAACGGCATTAACTATAAAATAAAGGATTAGATATGAGTTGGGATTTAATATTATCTGCATTGGCTGGACTACTCACGGGAGGTGGGGTGTCTTGGCTTTTTAAGTTGAGAGAAGACAAGGGTAAATCGGAGGCCGACGCAATAGGTACTGCGGCCGATGCTATGACCAAGTTGCTAAACAATGCGGCGCAGCAACAAGAAACTTTCAACAAGATTATCGAGGGCAAAGATAAAATAATCGAGCAGCAACTAATCCTTATAGAGAATTATAAATCGGCGCTTGATGAGGCGAACAGAAAGATGAAAGAACTTGAATATAAAGTAGCAGATAATGACCGAAAGATTGCGGGGATGCAGAAGATGATCGATACGGCCATAAACGACCGAAGAATGGCAGAGGCGATGTCGTGTTTAGATGAAGATTGTAAAACAAGAAAGAGTAAAGAAGATGTTGGCATTTGAAGAATACGTAAAAGAGAACAAAGAAGAGTTCATTAATAAGGTCATAAAGATTTCAGGTGAACTCGGCATCGATCCGAATTGGTTGATGTTCGTTATGTGGTTTGAAAGCAGATTAAATCCGAAAGCTATTAATCAGACAAGTATGGCTGGAGGCCTGATACAATTTTTACCATCTACTGCTAAAGCATTAGGCACAACTACGTGGGTTCTACTTTCGATGAACAACGTGCAGCAACTTGACTATGTATTAGCTTATTTGAGGCCGTACAAAGGAAGAATGAAAACATGGGTAGATGTTTATTTAGCAGTGTTCTATCCTGCGGCCATAGGTAAGCCCGATTACGTTATTACGAAAGATATAGTCGCTAAACAGAACAAGATATTCGATCTAAACAAAGATTTGGATATAAGCGTTAAGGAGATTGAGACTGTTTTGCGCAAACAGATACCATCTAAGTACAAACATTTATTCGATTAAACTATGACAAAAGCAAAAATAAAACACCTTTTTCGTGCAGTCACGAAAATGGTCGTACTACTGATAGTTCTGTTAATCATTATAGGGTGCAAGCCTAAACAGATCATTCAAGAAAAAGTAGTAACTAAAATTGATAGTTCGCAAGTTATTACGTTAAAAGACGAACTTAAAAAGAAGACAATCGAGGTAGAGCTATTAAAAACCGATTTAGAACGCATAAGAGACGAGAATATACGGCTGCAAAGCGAAGTGTCATCACACGTTATCAATTACGACACAGGGGCTCAAATTAAGCCTGACGGTCAATATCCGAAGGCAAATGAAACGATAACACAAAGTAAGAGTGTTTACGAAAATACTATTAAGCAATTGGAGTTTTTAAGTCAGACATACGGTAAGAAAGTTGACAGTCTTATAACGCTCAACAAAAACTTGCAACAATCGATTGAGTTGGTAACGAATGAGAATAAAAGTTTGTCAGGAAAGACAACTCCTACGACTGGATTTAATTTCAGGTTGTTTCTTATAGGTATAGTGGTAGGCATTTTGCTTTGTTTCATTCTATGGCTGCTAAGCAAAAGTTACGGATTCAAACTATTATAATATAACAAATTACGATATTTCAACCTTAATGGCTTCGTCTCTCGATGAGGCCGTTTTTGTTAAATAACATTAAATCACAGAAAATAATCGATGAAATATTTGGTACTTTAAAATAATATTACTATCTTTACGGTATGAAAATAATAAATAATAATATCAATGTAATGAAAAAAATTTCACACACAAAAATTCAGATGATTATTTTGATGATAATCTCAGCTTATTTGGTGTTCGAGATTATAATGGGGATAATATACTAATTTTAAAATAAAAATTATGAAATGGACAAGTGATGTAGAATTTCGAGATCTATTGAAAGATTTCGATAGATCAAAAGACGAAAAAGAAGAAATAAAGAGAATTAAACCAATATGGATAGACAGGTTTAATCAATATGAAGAATTGAAACAGTTTGTGCCGGATTTAAAAAAAGTCAGAACTCTAAGCCAGTTCAACCGATGGTTAAATATGGTTTATGACTATTGCGATGATAATAACATTTGGGTAAAATTGTAAATAATAAATAAAAACACTAATAGCAAATATGAAAATTATTAATTTAACACAGCACAAAGCCACTCCTGAACAAATAGAATATGGTGTTTTCGATTCACAATTCGAAGATAAAATTCGCAGGCTAATAACATTTGATGAAATTCCTACGTTTGAAGGAATGGAAGGAAGAGCTAATCAACTTGCAAATATTGCTCTCGATGAAGATGCTGACGGAGCTATGATAGGTGGAGCTCCGTATTTCCAACCGATATTGGAGAAGGTTTTGTTCGAAAATGGTATAAAGCCTATGTACGCTTTCTCAAAAAGAGTTAGTGAGGACAAAATACTCGAAGATGGAACAATAACTAAGATATCCGTCTTTAAGCACGAGGGATTTTTCTATCCTAAAGATATTTATAAATGAAAAAGATTTCGGGCTGGTTGTACAGCCTTGAGCGGAGGCAGCGGCACTCTGCAAGTACATTTGAAATAATGTATTGCTAACATCGTGGTGTAATTCACCTTAATATGAAAGGTATATACAACATAAGCACACAATGAACAGGTGTAATTCACCTAAAAATTTATATTAAAGTTATGAGCCTAATTACAAGAAAAATTCAGATTTACGTAAGCGAAGAAGATAAAGAGCTTAAAAAGCAATTTGTCCATACGATATACGATTGGCGAAACCAGATTCGCCGTGCAGCAAATATAGTTGTTTCTCACAAATTCACACAGGAAAATATCAAAGATTTCGTCTATCTGAAAGACGAGATAAAAGAGAAATTCTACGTGAAGGATATTCTGAAAGAAGGCAAAGGAATGAGCGAACAAAACACGACTTATCGTGTGCTTGCCGATTTATTGAAAGGGAAAATACCGTCAGACATCTATTCGTGTCTTAATCAAGCTGTTGCCAAGACTTTCAAGGAAACAAAGTCTGAAATATTCAAAGGAGAGACGGCGCTGCGTTCATACAAGAATAACATTCCAGTACCATTCAGTTCGGATTCTATACGAAACTTGCATTGGGAGGAAAAAGACAAACGTTTCTATTTTACGTTGTTCGGTATTCCTTTCGCTACCGCACTCGGAGCAGATAGGAGCAATAACAAAGTAATTATAGAAAGAGTGCTATCTGGAGAATATAAGTTATGCCAGAGTTCTATTCAGATTGACGACAGAAAGAAAAAGATGTTTTTGCTACTGTGCGTTGACATTCCAAAAAAGGAAGTAAAACTCAATCCAGACAAGAAATTGTATGCTTTTCTCGGAGTGTTTAATCCGATTGTTTGCACGACGGAAATAACCGATGACTTGGACGCAAAGAATCCGTACAAGGTATGGGAGATAGGCACAGAAGAGGAATTTAATCATAGAAGAAGGCAAATTCAAGAAGCGGTTAAAAGATGCCAGATAAACAGTCGTTATACAGAAGGCGGAAAAGGGAGAAAGAAAAAAACCAAAGCAATCGATCGCTTCCACGAAAAAGAGAAAAATTACATCGACACAAAATTGCATACCTATTCAAGGATGCTGGTCGATTTGGCGATTAAGAACGAGTGCTCCGAAATAGTCCTAATGAAACAAAAAGAACGTGAGGAAATGGCTAAAGAAGATAATCAGAACGGTAAACCATTTGTATTACGAAATTGGAGCTACTACGGATTGAAAGATAAAATTTCCTACAAGGCGAAAATGGTAGGAATAGGAATAACGGTTGAATAAACTGAAAATCGGGGCGGCTGTACGCCCTTAAGTCGAGGCGGATGCACTCGATAAATACCTTTTACATATTGAGTTACGAACATCCAGGTGTTCAATACCTAAAATTTTATGGTATATACAGCCATAGGCATCCAGACAAAATTTCTCTCTCGGGTGTTCAATACCTAAAATTTTATGGTATATACAGCCCAGCTGCGATCGTCCAACTTATCGAAAAGGTGTTCAATACCTGCAAACGCAGTAATATATTAATAAACAATTTAAATTTTAAAAAACTATGCAAGTAGAAATCGTAACAAAACAGAGAGTGATCGAACAAGAAATCGGTGGAAAATCGATGGAAGATTACATGAGTGAAAAATTGATCGAGATTGAAAATCAAAAGCTCGATTTATTGGTATCCGACATGATAGTAAAAGGATACAAGCAATTGAACGTGCGTCACAAAAATATCATAGATGCACAACGATTGGAGTTAAAACAATTGGAATTTAACAATTTAAACAAAGAATCAAAAGAATCATGAATTTAAAAGAATACTACAAACAAATTTCTGAACCTATTGCACCAAAGAAGCAATTCATTCAGGAGGTTGCAAAGAAACTTGAAGTTTCGGAAGCAACTGTTAGAGGATGGGTGAATGGAAGGTTTAAACCTTCCCACCCGAGTTTCTATCGTGGGTTGAGCGAGTTAACTGGTATTCCAGAAAACGAATTATTCGATGAGTAAAATGAAAACGTACAATTATGAAACGGTATTTGATACCGCAAACAGAACGATGACGTTCATCATTCACCCACGCTTACAGATAGTGGTTAATTTTGCAAATAGTGAAATTTCAGTTGTGAAAGATGGTAGTGTTGCGGTCAAAGAGAGCTTAGCCAATGAGCCTCTATCTTTAGACGACATGGAGTTGATCTTAAAGCAGGCATGCGATGCCGCAGATAAATTGAAAAAGTTTAAATGATTAAATAACATCATTAAAATTAAAAATTATGGAGAAAGAATTAAACGACAAATTGATTGCCATTCAAAGCAATCTAAAAGCACCGAAGAGCCAATTTAATAACTTCGGCAAATATTACTTCAGATCTGGTGAAGATATATTGGAGGCCTTGAAGCCGCTATTAAAAGAAAATGGATGTACATTGGTAATGTCGGATGAAATCGTTTTTGTGTCGGACAGGGTATATGTGAAATCTATAGCAACGCTTTCTGATGGTAAAGATAGTGTTAGTACTACTGCATTTGCACGAGAAGAAGCCGACAAGAAAGGTATGGACGGTGCTCAAATTACAGGTGCTGCTTCGTCATATGCACGAAAGTATGCTTTAAACGGGCTGTTCTGTATAGACGACACAAAAGACCCAGATGCCACAAATAAGCATGGCAAGGATGAACCAGAACCTACATCTAAACCATCAGCCAAACCTACACCTAAAAGCGACATTGATCAAGCAAAAAAAGCATTAGAGTTGTGCAAGGACAATGCCTCAATAGATGCAGTGGTTAAGGTATTCAAGAACTTGTGGAAGGACGAAGAATTTAAGAAGTTGGTTGAAGAAGCAAGGGGACGTGTGAAATGATAGAGCTTAAAAAATCGGGTGTAATATTCAACCCAGAAAATCATACCTATTGGTACGACGACAAACAGTTGTTTGGCATAACGGGGGTAATCGGGCGGCAGCTGTTCCCGAACAAATACTCGGACGTACCAGAAGCTATGTTAAGAAGCAAAGCAGAAAGAGGTACTGCCATACATGAAGGATGCCAACTATACGATGACTTTGGTATCATAGACCGAGAAGAAGTGCAGTGGTATGCAGACATGAAGGATGAGATAGGCTTTGAGGTAATCGAGAATGAATATTTGGTTACCGACTACGAACACTACGCTTCTGGTATCGACAAAGTAATCTTGTTAGAAGGTGAAATATGTTTGGCCGACGTAAAAACAACTTATGTATTGGACGAAAAGTATCTTAGTTGGCAATTGTCAATATACAAGTACCTATTCACCCTGCTAAACCCTGAAATCGAGATCAAAGGATTATATGCGATATGGATCAAAGATGGATGTAAGTTTGTTCAAGTTCAAGAAATTGACCAAGAAGAAGTGAAAAAACTTCTCGAATGCGATAAGAACGGAGAACAATATACACCTGTTTCTATTGTGCCGAAAGAGTATGAGGACAAGGCGCTTGAATTGGTAAAGAATATCGCAGAAATTGCCGAACAGATCGACACCCTTAGTGAGATGAAGAAACAATATCAGTCTAACATAGAAGAACTGTTTGAAAAATTCAACATCACCAAATGGGAGACCGATTATTTCATCATTACTAAACGAAAAGATTCTGTCAGGGAGAACTTCGACACGAAGAAATTCAAAGAAGAACATCCTGATTTGGCGAAGAAATATATAAAAACATCACCAGTTAAAGGAGGAATAGTAACTCAACTAAAAAAACAAGATTGATTATGGCAGACGGCAAAGGATTACGGTACAACGAAGGTAAAACCCAACTTGACTTAATTCCACCATCAGTATTAGAAGGACTTGGCAAGGTGTTTACCTTTGGGGCGGATAAATACGGCGCAAACAATTATCGTAGAGGCATGAAGTGGTCGAACGTTATAAATTCTTTGTTGAGGCACATAAACGCATTTAGGGACGGAGAAGATTTCGATACAGAAAGCGGATTATCACACTTGGATCATGCTATGTGTAACTTGGCGTTCTTGAAAGAGTTTCAGCGTATCTATCCGCAAGGAGATGACAGGTTACACGGATACCTTGATATGCCGACGGTTGGATTGGATATAGACGACGTATTGGCCGATACGATTAATTATTGGTGCGAGTATCATGGTTGCGATATACCATCTTGGTGGCATGATGCCAATTTCTCGAAAGAACGGTTTGACGAGTTGAGTACGAATAAAGAGTTTTGGATGAACATCCCAAGAAAGGTTGATCCTGATGACTTGGCATTTGAGCCTGTATGTTACGTAACGTCTCGATCAATACCAAGTGAATGGACGAGAGAATGGCTGATTAAGAACGGCTATCCTGATGTTGAGTTAATATCCGTAGGTCATGATGGCAGCAAGGTTGAGGCATTAAGAGGCAAGTGCGATATATTCATCGACGATCGATTTGACAACTTCGTAGAGCTAAACAGAAACGGTATTTGCTGCTTCTTGATGGATGCGCCTCATAACCGAAGGTATAACGTCGGATATAAACGAATAATGAACTTAGCTGAATTTTTAC
>CAYNGF010000155.1:0-7385 GCA_964396515.1 uncultured Paludibacter sp. | reverse complement strand
AAGAATCACGCTGAATAACAGCGATATATAATATTAATCGAAATAAAGTCTATTTATTATAAAAGTTTTAAAAAACAAAGATAAATGCAATAATTTTATTTGATATTAATATCTAACTAAATTATTATAAATTTATGAACAATTACAGGGTAGAAATTATTTATACAATAAAATAAACGAAGATAAATGTCGCATAATCAGATAAAAACATATACATTTTCCGAAGCAGTAACCGATAACCGGAATTTTGTAATGAAGCGTGCTGAAGATGTATATTTCAATGGGGATGGCGAATCCGACTCACCGCACAGGCACGATTATTATGCTATTGTTTTAATTGAGAAGGGAAAAGGTGTGCATTATGTTGATTTTCACAAATATGATTTGGAGGATAACTCTGTATATTTTATTCTCCCCGGGCAAATGCATCAACTTATTCCGAGCGAAGAGCCTAAGGGTTGGGTACTGGCATTTACCGAAGAATTTCTTATCACTAATTCTATTTCAGATAAACTCATAAACGATATTTACTTGTTCAACGATTATGGTCAGTCCCCTCCTCTCCCACTCAACCCGGCGCAAATGGCTGTTTACAAAAGTCTGATTGATCAAATGTTGCACTTTTCCACATCGTTAATTAATTACACAAACGATGCATTGGGTTCATTGATGAAGTTGTTTTTGATTCAGAGCAACAATCATTGTACGTTGGTAAAAGATAATAACCCTCAATTTCTGGAAATTACCCATCATATGCTTCGATCGTTTAAACAACTTTTAAATGAGCATTATAAAACCAAGCATATGGTTTCGGATTATGCCGATATGCTGGCTGTTACTGCCGATTATTTGAATAAAACAGTAAAAAGCATTACCGGAAAATCGGCCAAAGAACTTATACAAAGCAAAATTACCACCGAAGCCAAACGTTCGCTGATATTTACCAACCTGTCGGGCAAGGAATTAGCCTATGAATTAGGTTTCGACGAATCGGCTCATTTCAATAACTTTTTCAAAAAAAACACCGGTTTTACACCCAGCGAATTCAGAACTTCGGTGCGATTGTCCTGATTTTTGCAATTCTATACCTGATTTATTTAATTCCTTCGCCTGAAAGTGGATGTAATTTTGTATCGTCAATTAAAAAAAAACGACGATATGAAAACAATCTTACATAAAGCAGCTACCCGTGGACATGCCGACCATGGCTGGTTAAAAACAAATCATACTTTTAGTTTCGCCAATTATTACAATCCCGAACGAATTCGTTTCGGAGCTTTGCGTGTACTCAACGACGACTGGATTGCCGGTGGTGAGGGTTTTGGAATGCATCCGCACGATAACATGGAAATTATTACCATTCCCATGAAAGGTGTTGTCGAACATAAGGATAGCATGGGTAATCATGGAACCATTTCGGCGGGCGAAATTCAGGTAATGAGTGCCGGAACAGGAATTTTTCATAGTGAATTCAATGGCGATAAAACTACTCCACTCGAACTGTTTCAGATATGGATATTTCCCAACAAACTTAATGTTACTCCGCGGTACGGACAAATTTCCATAGCCGATTTGGCAAAGAAAGACGAATTGTATCAGATTGTATCACCAAATCCTGATGATCAGGGAATGTGGATTCATCAACAGGCATGGTTTCATTTAGGTGATTTATCGGCAGGCTGGGAGGGAAGCTACCAATTGAAAAATCCGCAATCAGGCGTGTACTTTTTCGTTATCGAAGGTGATGTTACAGTGGAAGGAATTGAATTAAAACGGAGAGACGGACTTGGTATATCAGAAACTTCAAACATCAATTTTAAAACAAGTTCTGAAAGTAAAGTTTTACTAATGGAAGTTCCAATGAATTAATTTGCCAATCGTAGTAAAACGAAGATTCCGATTCCGGAATGTGCCAATCCCGCTTTGCGGGATGTTAGCTTTGCTGACATGTGCAAATGTGATAATTTATTAATAAACAAATATTTTTTTACAAACTATAAACTACAAACAACAAACAACAAACAACAAAATTATGAACACTTTAATTAAAAAATTCTTTGATACAGATACCGCAAGCTGGTCGTTATTAATTTCCCGTTTAGCATTGGGAGTAGTTATTTTGCCACACGGAATGCAAAAAGCGCTCGGTTCGTTTGGCGGTTATGGATTTGAAGGTACGCTTGGTGCTTTCACAGGTATGGGAATGCCTCTTTTACTGGGCGTTTTGATTATTCTTGCTGAATTAGTTGGGGCAATAGGAGTAATTCTCGGAGCTGGCACACGTTTTATGGCTTTTTCCATTTTCCTGACATTGGGTGGCGCTATGTTTCTTGGCGGACATGTAAATAACGGTTTCTTTATGAACTGGTTTGGCGCTCAGGCAGGCGAAGGTATGGAATACTTTATTCTTGTGTTAGGACTTGCAGCAGCTCTTATGATTAGCGGTGCAGGCAAATTTTCGGTGGACGGTTTGATTTCGAAGAAACTGAAATAAAATAGAACAAAGAATAAAGATAAAAGAACAAAGATTTTGAAGAGACAATCCTGTTGGGTTGTCTTTTTTTTTGAGTATTCATTAATCAATTGTATTATTTTTGTGATTCTATTCACCAAATATTATAATTTTTGGTGAAACCGTTCACTAAAACACAAATTGTTGTATAGTAAAATTTTTCAAATGAAAATACTTGTAACCGGCGCTAACGGACTTCTCGGGCATCATGTGGTGATGCAACTCAAGCAACTGCATCATGATATACGAATTATACTACGTGGTTCGCGCGACTTGTATTTCGATAAAACCGCTATTGAAATTATTCATGGAACTTTTATTGATTATATTTCGCTGAAAAAAGCAGCTAATGGCTGCGATGCCATTATTCATATTGCAGCCGTAACAGCACAAAATCTGTTACATTATGAAGATTACCAAAATGTAAATACCGTAGGTGCAGCCAATATCATACGTGTTGCAAATGAATTGAATATCAACAGATTGGTTTTTATAAGTACAGCTAATACCATCGGTTACGGAAATCCTGAAAAAGAGGCTGATGAACGTTGTGATATTGAATATCCGTTTACCAAATCGTTTTATGCCCGAAGCAAGGTAGAAGCTGAAAAACTTTTTATCGAGGCTGCAAAATTACCTGATCGTCACATAATTATAATTAACCCTACGTTTATGATTGGATCGCACGATGTGAAACCGAGCTCAGGAAAATTGATGCTAATGGGTTACCGTAAGCGGTTGATGTTTGTACCGAAAGGCGGAAAAAACTTTGTGGCGGTAAACGATGTGGCAACAGCTGTTTGCAATGCGCTGACAATGGGACAAAACGGCGAGCGTTATCTGGCTTCGGGCGTTAATCTTTCGTTTAAAGAGTTTTACGAAATACAAAGTCGGGTAGGGGAGTACAAACAAAAACTGATAAAAATACCCAATGCTATACTTAAAATGGCGGGTAAAGCAGGAGATTTCATTCGTATGTTTGGCGTAAAAACGGAAATTTGCAGCATGAATTTAAACCAGCTTTTAATTCAGGAATATTACTGCAATAAAAAAGCAGTTGAAGAGCTTAAAATGCCTCGTAAATCCATAGAAAAGGCAATTGAAGAGGCATTGGAGTGGTTTTCAGAAAGAAATAAAATAAATTGACGAGACAACTTTGTTTCGATTGATTCAAAAACGCTTCTTGTCAACAATCGTTGCTACAAAAGTATCCCCGGTTACATTCACTACAGTTCTGAGCATATCTAAAGGTCTATCTATTCCAATTATTATTGCGATACCTTCGGGTGGAATTCCAACTGTTGACATTACCATAATTGTCATCACAAGACTTGCTCCGGGTACTCCTGCTGTTCCTATCGAGGCCAAAACCGTTACAAACAAAACTGTTAACATTTGAGCCATTGTAAGTTCAATTCCCAATACCTGCGCAATAAACAGCACGGCAATAGCCTGATAGCAACTTGTACCATCCATATTGATAGTTACTCCAATGGGTAAGACAAATGAAGATGTTTCTTCTGAAATACCTAACTTTTGTTGCGCTTGTTCCATGGTAAAAGGTAAGGTTGCCGCGCTCGAACTTGTAGAAAAAGCAACTAACTGCACCGGAAATATCGATTTTATGTAATGAAAAATATTTGTTTTGGTAAAAATCTTCAACATAAGAGGGTAAAAAACAAAAGTTAGAAAAAGCAGGCAACAAATAACTGTAAGCGCATATTTTCCCTAATGCCGAAAACATAGCTGTATCGCCTGAAAAATCGACCACCAAAGCAGCCATTAATGCAAAAACTCCAATTGGAGCAAATTTCATAACCAAATCAATAATTTTCAACACTATAAATTCTGTAGAAGCTATTATGGACATAAAAGGAGCGGTTTTTTCTCTGCCGACAAGCACTACTGCAATTCCGGTTAAAAGCGCTACAAATATTACTTGAAGCATATTACGGTTATCGGATGCAGCTGCCGCGAAGTTTTCGGGTATCAGGTTGCTGATAAAATCCATCGGTGATTGTTTGGTTTCATCAGCTAACTTATAATTTGAAGTTACAGTGGAATTCTGAATGTATTTTTGGCGATATGTTTCTGATTCGGTTTTTGTAAAAACACTGCCGGGTTTAACAATGCTAACAACTGTTAAACCCAACGAAACGGCAAAAAAAGTTGTGGCAAGGTAAAGAGATATGGTTTTTAGTCCAAGTTTCGATAAACGTTTCAAATCGTTCATACTTCCAATACCTTTTACGAGTGATACAAAAATCAAAGGTATGGCAATCATTTTCAGCAGTTTAATAAAAATTGTACCCCAAGGTTTTATCCATTCGGTTACAATTTCTGAGTGTCCGGTTTTAAAGAAGAAAAAACCTGCAACCACTCCGAAAAGCATACCGGCAAGTATTTTTGCAAAAATGGGAGTTTTTTTTACTGTCATAAGTGGTTATGAGTTACGAGTTACAAGTTACGAGTTATGAGTTATAGGGCTTATTACATGAGAGTTAGATTAAAGCAGTGTATCATTAAATATTTTCAAATACATATATTCAAAAATATTTAAATATCTACACCAAGAAATATTTTTAATAAATATCCAACAAAGAACGAAAATGTTGCCACACCAAGACTTATAGCTGTCATTTCTAAAAAACGGGCTTTAAAATTCAAATCTTTTGCAACCGAAATATAGAAATTGAAGAGGAAAATGATTAACACTGCTGTGAATAAAGTTATGCCGAGGGCAATAAATTTATCGGTGAGTAACAGGTAGGGTAAAATAAGTAAAATTACTGTAATGAGATATGCAAAACCGGTATAAACCGCGGATTTTTTTGCGTTAGGGTCGCTCTCGGCTTTCGACGAAAGATAATCGGAAGCAGCCATCGACATAGCAGCCGAAATACCGGTAACCAAACCCACGAGCGAAATTATTTTATTGTCGCTTAATGCTAAAGTAAACCCAGCCAAAGCGCCTGTAAGCTCAACCAACGCATCGTTCAGTCCCAGAACAATTGAACCCACAAACTGCAATCGTTCTTCATCGAGCATGGCAAGCAATTCGTGCTCATGTTTTTCTTCTTCGGCGGCAAACTTTTCGGCTTCAGGAAATTCTGCGGATAAATTTTTGTAAAGATTTGTACCCATTTCCTCTCTCTTTTCCATCAATTTTAGTACAAATGAGAAACCTAGAATTCGGGCAAGCCAAACTGTAGCTTTAAATCTCCATTTGTCAGGCTTAACATCTTCGTTGGAAATATTTTGCCAAAATATTGCATGTGCTTTTTCCTGATCGCCGATTTTTTGAAGTACAACGGCATTATTCTTGTTCTTACATTCTGCCGATAACGTTTTATAGATATAATACTCTGTTATTTCTGCTTTTTGAGCTCTGAGAACAAGTTTTTTTAGTTTTGTATCCATATTATTTAACAATTATTGAATTGGACAAAATTACACGTTAATTTTAAAAATCCGATTGTTATTTTTAAAGATTATTTGCGTTTTTTGAAGTAAAAGTTCTAAATTTGCAAAATCAATCATCCAAAGGCCGAAGTTATGAGAAAAATTTTAATTCTCATACATCTGATACTTACAATCACGTTTGTTTCAGCAAAAAGAAATAAACCGGTTGCCGTTGTACCTTTCGAAATGGCCGGAAGCTATATTGTATTAAAAGCCAGGGTAAACGGTTCAGCTCCTTTAAACTTTATACTCGATACAGGAGTTCGTAATACCATTATCACATCATTGAACCCTGATGACAGTATTTCATTATCTTTAGCTGAATTGCGTGAAATACGCGGCTTGGGATATGGTGTTGATATTAAGGCATTTACGTCGTACGACAATCAAATAGACATGGGACGGTTGAAACTTCGGAATCGAAGTTTGATGGTTCTTGAAAATGATATTTTTAATCTGACCCGATATACCGGAATGGTAATTAACGGAATAATTGGTGTTGATTTACTGAAAGATCATGTTGTTTACATAAATTACAGTACCCGCAGGATATTGTTTTACCAACCCGAAAACTTTGTTGTGCCCAAGGGTTTTGGTGAGATGCCCATGATTGTTGAAGGTCAAAAAATGTATATACGGCTTTCGGTACTTGAAACTGATTCAGCGCGTCGAACAATTAAAATGCTTATTGATACCGGAGCGCAACTGAATGCATGGTTTCAAACACTTACAAATAAAGCAATCACTATTCCTGAAAAATCAATACATGGAAGGATAGGAGAGGGGCTGAGCGGAGAAATTACCGGCTTTTATGCGCGGGTACCTCAAATTTGTATTGCCAACTTCTGTGTTAAAAATCCCGTAGTTGCTTTTCCCGATTCCTCTACTATTGCAGCATTAGTTGGAAATACCGACCGCGATGGAACTATAGGTAGTCAGTTTTTAAGTCGGTTTAATATGATCATTGATTTTGGAGGGAGAAAATTTTGTTTCAAGCCAAATCATAATTTTAAAAATCCATTTAATTATAATATTGCCGGTATAGAAGTGGCACAGGCTTACGATGTACTCCCTCAGGCTGAAGTCATCAATGTGTGGAAAGATTCTCCGGCGGAAAAAGCCGGATTAAAAACTGGCGATATTATTACCAAGATAAACAGAGAGTGGATATACGCAATGAATATTACTCAGGTTCGAGCATTTTTTGAAAGACCATCATCACAACCATTAATTATAACATATCAACGAAATTCAGAAAGTTTTGAAGCAAAAATAAATATGAGGCCCAAAATCTAATTTTTTTAATCATTTAATCATTTGCTGATATGAAAAAATTTTTATCAACAATTATGGCTATTGCTGCTATTTTCGCTATCGTTTTCAGTGCGAAAAGTCAGCAGTTGGTTCCTTT
>CAYNGF010000154.1:0-7411 GCA_964396515.1 uncultured Paludibacter sp. | reverse complement strand
GCATAGGTTTTTTCCCAAATTTCGACAAAAACCATAACGACATTAAATCGAGATAGCCATTAACAAAGCGGTTCAGTCCGAATTTTGTTTCGCCGAATTCGCGTTTTCGATGTTCCACAATTTTTTCACCAATTTTGCGGAAACCGGCATTTTTTGCAAGATAGGGTATGTAACGGTGCATTTCACCATACACTTCAATGTTTTTTACTACTTCATTGCGGTAGGCTTTGAGTCCGCAATTCATATCATGAAGTTTCAATCCGGTTACTTTACGTGCGGTGGCATTATATAGTTTCGAAGGCAGATTTTTAGTCAATTTTGAATCATATCGCTTTTTTTTCCATCCCGATACTAAATCATAACCATCTTCAGTAATCATTTTGTATAAACCCGGAATTTCGTCAGGACTATCCTGTAAATCAGCATCCATAGTAATAACTACATCGCCTTTCGCTGCTTTAAATCCACAATACAATGCAGGCGATTTTCCGTAATTGTTCCGAAATTTTATGCCATGTATATGTTCCGATTTTGATGCCAGTTTCTCAATTACTTTCCATGAGCCATCGGTGCTGCCATCATTTACAAAAATAACTTCATAAGTGAATTTATTTTTTTGCATTACTTTTTCAATCCACTCGTAGAGTTTTTCGAGCGATTCTTCTTCGTTGTATAGCGGAATTACAATTGAAATGTCCATGGAGTATTTTATTTTTCTTGTTCAGTGTTTAGTGTCTGCTTTATGATGAATTAAGGAGATTTCTCCTACCTTGTTCTTAGTTCTACTCAAAAATACTTTTCTCTTTTCTTGTAAAAATACTCATAATTAAACCTAAAAGCAGGCCAAGTAACACGTTTGCCCAAATGCTTTGAAATGCAAAACCCACAGGTGACATCATTTTTTCGATTTGGTCATATGCTTCTTCAGTCACAGGAAATTTCATCATATCCATCACTTTGTAAGTTTCCTGTAAAAGTGTGTCCAGATATTCCTTGTTGATAAAAGTCACATAAAAAAATTTAACTGCTGCTCCAATTAGCGCTGCAAAGAAAAAGGATAAAACGATATAAGCCAATGATTTTCCGTAAGTTATTGCTCCATCGCATTCCGAATCTCGATATTTTATTACTGAGTGGTATGTGTAGTAAACTATCAAAATTGTTATCACAAAGGATAAAAATCCTGCAAAGCCCGAACTTAAGAGCGAAATAAGAAAGTTAAGTGAAAATAATATGCCTAAGATTAAACCAACAAACATGGTGGATTTCAAGACGTTCTGTTGCATAAGTGTTTCATTTTTTTTGGTTTACAAAAATACAAAAAAATGTTCATTTGCTGATTAAATTCGTTATGCAAATAAAATCTTATTCAAAAAGTTAATGATAATTTATTATGTTGTTTTCTGTTGAAATTTGTAGCACAAACGTATTTCGTCATTTTTTTGTAAATTTGTTGAATATATTTTTATCAATTACAGTAATTAACTTACACAACTATAATGAAACTCCGATTGCATTTTGTATTATTTCCTGTAATAATTTTTTATTATGGTTGTACTGAGAATCACAAAATTTCGGATAAACTTTCGGATGCGATAGATTTATTCTTTCAAGAAAACCAAAACCGATCAGTAATAGATTCAATTGAAAAATATAATTTTTTCGAACATAATGCTTATGAAAATCAACTCTCTAAAATAATTTATGCCGGAGCACTTTGCGAATACGGTAAAATCGATAGTGCACGAAATTTACTGATATCCACTCCGGTTGATACTGCAAATATTTCATTAAACTTTTGGTTCAACAGTATTTATGCATTAGTATTATTCAGGTCGGATAGTATTACTAAATCGTTCATGTTTTTATCTGAAACACTAAAAAATCATAATGCTGATATCAGAGCACTTGCACTTAATAAACGAATTCTGGCAAGGATATCATTTGCACTCAGCGATTATGGAAATGGTATCGAATGGTTACTGGCATCGAATAAATTGTTTAAAGAAGCTGGTTTAAAAAAAAGTATTGGTGTCAATTATAAGTTACTTGGGCGCTACTATATGATTGGTAATAATTTTCAGGATGCACTTGAGAGTTTTAATCTTGCTGAAAAATTATTCATCGAAGCAAATGATAGTTGCGAATTGTTTTATATCTATAATAATTTTATCGATTATAATCTCAAAACTGCTAATCTTACTGAAGCAGAAAAATATGCTATGAGAAGTTATCGTTTTTTGACTGATTCAAATGATTTGCAAAAAATAACACTGATTTATAATAATTTAGGTGAAATTGAATTTAAACGTGGAAATTTAGAAAATTCAAAGGCAAACTTTTTTAAGACACTTTCGTTTGGGAATAATTATACTTCATCAGTTTTAAGACGAATCAACACTTATTTTCAGCTATCTGAAATTTATAAAGTTGAAAATAATACGATTTTAGCCCGAAAATACGCAGATTCTGCTCGTTTGCTTTTACCATCTTCAGGATATTACCGCCTTAAATACAAAATCTATGCACAACTTTCCGATATTTACAAGGATGAACTAGTTGCAGTTCCCTTTTTGAAAATTGCAACTCAATATCTCGACAGTGCAAACATGTTGCTTACAAAAGCCACAAAGAGTTTTTATAATGCAAAAAACGAGCAAGAAAAGGCTGAAACTGAACTTAAAAATTTAATATATGATCAAAACAGAAAAAAAATTATTGCATTTGCAATTATTATCAGTGTGATTATAATAATGTTGATCATTCATTCTCAAGTAAGAAATAGGGCACGACTACTGAAAACTTTGGTTGAGAAAAACCTGAAAATTATTGATGAAGAACGTAAAATGAATGCTTTACTTCACCAGCAAATTGATAGTAAACGCTCAAGTAAAAGAAATCATTCAAATGGTAACTCAAATAAACTTTTTAATGAATTTATTATCTGGCTCGAAACAAACAAAAATTACACCCTAAAAGATATTAATCTTGATATGGCTGTTAGAGAATTAAACTCTAATCGCGACTATCTCTCACGTGCTATTAGTGAAAAAAATCTGCGATTTAATGATATCGTAAATAAATATCGGGTCGAAGAAGCAATCACTATTTTAGCAAATCAAGATGATAAACGCAATAATTACAGCTTAAAATTTCTTGCTTCCGAAGTAGGATTCAATTCAGATTCGGTGTTTATCGAAGCATTTCGTCGGCAAACCGGTATGACACCCGCACAATTCCGCAAAACGCTTTATGATAACGGTAATGTTTAAATTTTTTTTAAATTACAGATATATAGATAGTTGTAGTTTTGATTTGAACAAATCAAAAAACAATATTTTGTAATTCAGGAATATTTGTTATATTTTTGGAAATGAATTTTTTTTCTGAAAAAGTTATGTTTGTATTAACTGCACTTAGTGGTAATTTATGCAAATTAAAAATATTTCTGTGAAAATCACCCGCGATTCAATAATGATTGAATGCATTCAAAATCATCTGAAGTATCTGTAATAGTTTTACAAACCTCACCTCTTTCAAATCCCCCGTTTCATTCTGAGCTGGGGATTTGTTTTTCTAATAATATCAATTTTCGCTGGTTAATTTGTAACCTTTATTTTTTAGTAATTGCAATAATCCTTTTTCTCCAGGCAGTTGCATCATGTCAACCACAACAAAAGCAGTTTTGGTTTTTAGCACTTCTTCAATTTTTTTCAACCAGCTCAAATTCTCTATTTCAAGTTTGTTAAGATATGATTCAGTTGACTTTGGTGTTATGAAATCAGACCTGAGAGCATATTGGTAATAATTTTCAATTTTTCCGGCTTTGTATAGAGCGTTCATTTGTATAATTTCAGCAACAAATTTGCTCCGGTTTTCTATAAGTTCCACAAGCTGTTCAGCCTGTGAATGCAAATCTGTTGTATCAGCCAGCTCACGTATCATATCATCTATATGCTTTACACCTTCAATTATTTTTCCTTTTTCTGTACCCAATGACTGAAAAATTGAACTGAGCTCGGTTTCTGTAGTAAACAGTAATGTCTTTCTTACAATTTCATCTTTGTAGAAGTTAGAAATGATGCCAGGTTTTAATCCCGAAACTTCATTGTATTCTAAATTCAATACTTTAAGTAATTCATCCGTAACAAGTTGTTTCTTTTCTTGTGAAATATAAGTATCAAGTGTAGCAGGTTGTGGAATAATTGCAGCGTTTAATAACTGTGTTTCGTAATCGAGTTTGTTCAATGTTGTTTCACCAACTATTACTTCACAATCGGAAAAACGACGAAAAATACCCGGAATACTGTCAATGTAATTGGTACTAATATAAGGACTTATTGCAAAAATATAGGAGGGATTCTTAATGTCTTTTCCGGTAATTTTCCAAAGTAACTGACTGTTTACTGAACACCACGAAATAATTAAAACAAAAATTATAAATGTCCTTTTCATAAATCGAATTGAATTTGATTTCAAAATTAAGGATTAAAAATTACTTTAATCGTGTTTTTTTATCTGACCAGTAAAGTATTTATCAATCTTTAATCTACATATCCAATGAATTTTATTTCGTTAATAATTTTTCATTTCTCATTTATAATTATCTTTGTACGAAAAGCAGAAAAGCTGTTAGAATGTAAAAAAAGATGCATTAAACACTAAATATGTGTATGATTCCTAAAACCTTTCTGACTAATAACTTTATAAACTTGTAACTCGTAACTATCTATGACTCTCCAACAACTTGAGTACATTCTTGCACTCGACAAAACACGCCACTTTGTGCGTGCAGCTGAAATGTGTAACGTTACGCAACCCACACTGAGCGCAATGATCCAAAAACTTGAAGATGAGCTTGATTGTCGCATTTTCGATCGCTCAGCACATCCGGTAATTCCTACCGAAATAGGGAAACTCATTTTACAGCAAGCTCAGGTAGTGTTATTCAATGTAAATCAACTCAAAGAGAGCGTTGCTCAACAAAAGGGAACCCTTAAAGGTAATCTTACATTGGCAATGATACCTACTGTAGCACCTTATTTGCTTCCGGGTTTTATCGAGGTTTTCCGCAAAGATTATCCGGCTATTTCGATTAAGATTTCAGAAATGCGCACTGACACGATCATTGATCAATTATTAAGTGCAAAAATTGACATGGCTATTCTTTCAACTCCACTTGAAAATCCACAAATTCTGGAAGTTCCACTCTATTACGAGAAATTTGTGGCTTATATTTCTCCTTCTGAATCAATTTTTAAATTTGATGAAATTAAAGTATCGAATCTCGATCCTGAAAGTCTTTGGGTGCTCGAAGAAGGTCATTGTCTACGTAATCAAATATTTAATTTTTGTGATAACCGTACACACAGCTCAACATACGAATCGGGAAGCATCGATACACTGGTGAAAATTGTTGACATAAATGGTGGTTATACCGTAATTCCTGAATTGCATATTGATTTATTATCGGAGCAGCAAAAACTTAATCTAAGAACAATTTCGCCCGAAGCTACCAGAGAAATCTCATTGGTTATCCGTCACGATTATGTGCGCGAAGGCATGATGAATGCAGTAGCAAATTCAGTAAAAAAAATCATTCCTTCTCACATGCTCGATGCTAGATTGAAGAAGTTCGCGATAAAACTCTGAAAAACATATTTAAATATGAATTCAGGTTTCAGAAAAATAATATTAGTTGAGAAAATATTTGTGCCTTCATAAGAATTGTTTTTATTTTTTGATTTTGAATTTTTTATGGTATAAGTTTTTTTAATAAAAATAAAACTTTCAAATTCAATTAAAATGATTTTTTAAATTAAACTTACCACAAGAAAAAAACTTTAAAAAGTACATTTTTGATTGTAATTGGTTATTCCTTTTGATAAATAAATTTATTATTCAATCTCTAAGTGTATAATAAAAAAATGGGCGATAAATTGCCATTTTTTGGTAAAAAATAAAGAAGTTATTTTACAATCATTAAAATGAACAGTTATGAAAAAAATGTACCATAGCTATTTACATTAGCTTTGTTGTTATTTGCAACTTTTAATTTATATTCATCAAGTTATTTCATCTCATTTACAGGTTCCGGAGAAAGTACTTCTCTGGATAGTGTAAAAGTCATGAATCTTTTTAAATGTACACAGGTTACCGTACCAAGCGGAAGTATTTTGGAACTATCAGTTGGTTTTAGTGCTGTAAATAATTTATTTTCAACAAATGAATTAACTTCAGTTTATCCAAATCCAACTTTTGACTTTGCAACTTATTCATTTTTTGCAAATAATGCGGGAAAAATACAAATTGAAGTAATTGGAATGGATGCTAAATCGATTACCAAATTTGAAACAAATATTCTACAAGGGAAAAACGCATTAAAAGTAATGCTTCCGCAGGGAACCTATTTAATAAAGACTACCGGTACTGATTTCTACTATACTTCAAAGTTGATGAGTTTTACCGGAATGAATGTACAACCCAAAATTGAATTTTCAGGCGTAAATCAAAACAATGACCAACCCCAAAAAGTGCATTCATCAACAGTAAAATTGCTATATGATAAGGGTGACCAGCTTCTTTACAAAGGTTATTCAAAAAATTATTGCACTATAGTTACCGATAAACCGTCTGAAACCAAAACTACCGATTTTAAATTTGTTAAATATACCGATGCAGACGGGAATAATTATTCTGTTGTGCATATTGGCTCACAAACCTGGATGGCGGAAAACCTGAAGACAAAAAAATTCCGGAATGGAGAAACAATATCGGAACAGGCACCATACAATAATGATCAATACAACGCAGATAAATACGGGCGACTTTACACATGGATTGCCGCTACTGATATACGCAATATAGCACCTATCGGATGGCATGTGCCTTCGGATGAAGAATGGACAAATCTTCAAACCTACCTTATAGCAAACGGGTATAATTATAATGGAATAACTACGAATAATTTAATTGGTAAATCTTTATGTGCTACAACCGACTGGTGGTCTCATTCAACTACCGGAACTATAGGAACAGATTTAAGAAAAAATAACAGTTCCGGCTTTGGAGCACTTCCAGGAGGTTTAACTTATGACCTTAAATCATTTAATTACATTGGCGGATATGGTTATTGGTGGAGTTCTACTGAGCGTAATTCAACAACTGCATGGAGTCGTAATTTGGTATATTCTCAGTTTCATCTGAACACTGATTACGGTAGTAAGACTAATGCCTATTCGGTTCGTTGTTTGAAGGATTGAATATATTACTATTAAACTGAACAAAAAAACGACGCTGTGAAAAAATAGCGTCGTTTTTGAAAATAACTTTTCAAAAAATTTTGGAAAGTTATTCTTTAATATGCTCTTGCAAAAATAACCCTTTGGGCAGAAGGTTTGCCTGTTACCAT
>CAYNGF010000153.1:3565-7538 GCA_964396515.1 uncultured Paludibacter sp. | reverse complement strand
AACTTGATAGGAAATCGCCCGCAATCCCTTACTGGCCATACCGCCAACCGTTACCGCCAAGTGTAAAAAACGACACAGCGGGCAATTTGCTACTTAAAGACAGAAAAAGACAAGAAAAAATGAACAGCCAACGCTCAAAACAACACATTTACAAACCGCTCAAGCCGACACGAAACCAAAGTTTGCAAAAGAGTTGTTTTCTTGCCAACGCACCAGTGGATAATTGTATATTTGTGGATATTAATTAACATTTAAACAGATTTTTGATTAATGGAAACCGCCCAAGCGGTTCGCGAACACAACGGAAATTAATTTATGAGTGAGCACATACGAATCTTGAACCCACGCAAGGCTCTAAACAAAGCCTTTCTGAAAGTAAAACCGAACCGGTCTGAAATCGAATGTTTCAAGACCAATTTATCTCAACTTCTTGAACGTGTTAATGACAACGAATCGGAAGAGTTTCATAAAAACCTTGTTGCTGATTTTTTAAAGAAAACCTGGTACGACCCTAACCACTTTATAAACACCAAAGGCCGAAACGACCTTGTAATACACAATGGCGATAAGGCTGCAAGCACCGTAGGTGTTATTATTGAAGCCAAAAAGCCAACCAATAAAGCCGAGATGCTTACAAAAGACAAGGTAAACGTTAAGGCGTTTCAAGAATTGGTTTTGTATTATTTGCGTGAAAGGATTACGCATAAAAATATTGAAATTAAATGCCTGATTGCGACCAACATAAACGAATGGTTCATATTTGATGCAACGCTTTTCGACCGCCTGTTTGCCCAAAACAAAAACCTTGTAAAACAATTCAACGATTTTGAAGACGGGCGTTTGGCAGATACGAAAACCGACTTTTTCTATAAGCAGATTGCCGAACCATTTATAGCTGAAATAAAGCACGATATTGAGTTTACATATTTCGACATTCGGGATTATGAAAAGCCATTGCGAAATGCCGATACAAAGGATGATAACCAGCTTATCGCTTTGTTCAAATTGCTTTCGCCCGAACATCTTTTAAAACTACCGTTTGCTAACGACAGCAACAGCCTCGATAAGCGTTTTTACGGCGAATTGCTTCACATTATTGGATTAACTGAAACCAAAGACGGAAGTAAAAAGCTGATTGAGCGGAATAAAGAAGGCGAACGCAATGCCGGTTCTTTACTCGAAAATGCAATTATTCAATTAGACAGCCTTGACAAAATTTCTCGTTTGGAAAACTCAAGCCAATTTGGTTTAAACCTACAGGAACGGCTTTTCAACGTGGCGCTGGAATTAAGTATTACCTGGATTAACCGTATTTTATTTCTGAAATTGCTCGAAGCCCAATTAATCTCGTACCACAAGGGCGATACATCGTATGAGTTTTTAAGCTTTGATAAAATCAAAGATTACGACGACCTGAACAGCTTGTTTTTTCAAGTGCTTGCACGCAAGCAACACGAACGGAACGAAGATGTAAAAACGGTATTTGCCAAAGTCCCTTATCTGAACAGCTCGCTTTTTGAACCAACAGAAATTGAGCATACAACGCTTTTCATTAGCAATTTGCGAAATGATAAAACTTTGCCGATATATTCGCAAACCGTTTTAAAAGACAGCACTGGCAAAAAACGAACAGGCAATATCAATCCGCTTGAATATCTGTTTGAATTTCTTAACGCGTATGATTTCACAAGCGAAGGAAGCGAAGAAATACAGGAAGACAATAAAACCCTTATCAATGCTTCGGTTCTTGGCTTGATTTTCGAGAAAATAAACGGTTATAAAGATGGCTCGTTTTTTACCCCCGGGTTTATAACCATGTATATGTGCCGCGAAACCATTCGCAAAGCGGTGGTACAGAAGTTTAATGAAACAAAAGGCTGGAATTGTACAACGCTTGAAGAACTTTACGACAAAATTGACGACCGGAACGAAGCAAACAAAATAATTAACGATCTCAAAATTTGCGACCCAGCCGTTGGTTCCGGGCACTTTTTGGTTTCGGCACTCAATGAGATTATTGCTATAAAAAGCGACCTTAAAATTCTGCAAGACCGTAACGGAAAACGCCTGAAAGAATATCAGGTGGAAGTGGTAAACGATGAATTGATTGTAACAGACGAAGACGGGGAACTTTTTGAATACAACCCAAGCAATAAAGAAAGCCAACGCATACAAGAAACGCTTTTCCACGAAAAGCAAACCATAATTGAAAACTGTTTGTTTGGCCTTGACCTGAACCCCAATTCGGTAAAAATTTGCCGTTTGCGTTTGTGGATTGAATTATTGAAAAACGCCTATTACAAAAATGAAACGGAACTTGAAACCCTCCCCAATATTGACATCAACATCAAATGTGGAAACTCTTTGGTAAGCCGTTTTGCCATTGATGCCGATTTAAAACAAGCATTAAAAAAAAGCGCCAGTAAATGGACAATTGACAGCTACCGCCTTGCCGTTGACACCTACCGCAACGCCCAAAGCAAAGAGCAAAAGCGTGAAATGGAGCGGCTTATAAACGAAATTAAAACCAATTTCCGCAGCGAAATATCGCAAAACGACCCCAAAGTAAAACGCCTGCGTGCTTTACAAGGCGAGTTGTTTACTATGACAAACCAAGGCCGGCTTTTTGAACTTTCGAAAAAAGAAAAAGACGAATGGAATGCAAAAGTTGCTAAACTAACCGCCGAAACCCAAAAGCTGGAAGCCGAAATTGAAGAAATAAATAGCAACCGCATTTACGAAAACGCATTTGAATGGCGGTTCGAGTTTCCCGAAGTGCTCAATGATGATGGCGATTTTGTGGGCTTTGATGTGGTGATTGGAAATCCGCCGTATATTCAACTTCAAGCCATGAAAGAAATGTCGGAGCAGTTAAAACGATTCGAGTACGCAACCTACGATAAAACAGGCGATATTTATTCCCTGTTTTATGAAAAAGGAAACACTATTCTTAAAGAAAACGGCTATTTAGCCTACATCACCTCCAACAAATGGATGCGGGCAGGTTACGGAAAAATCACCCGCAACTATTTCCTTACCCATACACAACCCCAATTGCTCATTGATTTGGGCAGTGGCATATTTGAAGAAGCAACAGTGGACTCCAATATCCTTATTTTCAAAAAACAACCCTACCAAAAACCCTTTCTTGCCTTAGACATCAGCAAAGAGAAAAACATAAGAAACTTAAATTTCCCCGAAGATAAATTTTTAACCATTAGCCCAAAATTAGACGAAAGTTGGACAATAGCCTCCGATATAGAGCAACGCATCAAAACCAAGATTGAAGCCAAAGGAAAACCCCTCAAAGAATGGGATATACAAATTAACTATGGCATAAAAACAGGTTACAACGAAGCTTTTATCATAGATGGCACGAAAAAAGACGAGCTCATTGCCCAAGACCCTCGCAGTGCCGAAATCATCAAACCCATTTTGCGGGGCAGAGACATTAAACGCTACAAAGCCGAATTTGCCGATTTGTGGCTAATTGCTACTTTTCCTGCACTTAAACTCAATATTGATGACTATCCTGCCGTAAGGGATTATTTGAAAAGTTTTGGTAAAAAATTGTACCAAACAGGCGAAGAATACATTGATGAAAATAATGTAAAACAAAAAACCCGCAAAAAAACGGGTAATAAATGGTTTGAAACTCAAGACCAAATTGCCTACTACCAAGAATTTGAAAAAGAGAAGATTGTTTACCCTAATATGACTTTGTATCTGCCTTTTATTTTTGACGATAAAGGATATTACACTAATCAGAAATGCTTTATAATTACATCAGAAAAGATAAACTTAAAATTTTTAGTTGCATATTTTAATTCCAAAGTATCTCATCGTTGGATACGTCAAAATTGCCCTGAATTACAAGGGGGAACTAGAGAATTAAGTAAGATATTTTTTGAAAATATACCTATTCCGCCTCTTTCCGAACCCGAGCAAGAGCCCTTTGTGGCGTTGGTAGAGC
>CAYNGF010000153.1:0-3465 GCA_964396515.1 uncultured Paludibacter sp. | reverse complement strand
CCTATTCCGCCTCTTTCCGAACCCGAGCAAGAGCCCTTTGTGGCGTTGGTAGAGCAGATTTTGGCAAAAAAAGAAAAAGGCGAAGACACCACAGAGTTAGAAACCCAAATCGACCAATTGGTTTACCAACTTTACGACTTGACCGAAGAAGAAATAGCGATAATTGAAAACAGCGTAAAATGATTGCAAAGCCCACGCTTCACAGCCACACATCCCGAATGCTTTCGGGACCAAAGCCCACGAGTAAAGAGTGTGTCCGTCCGAACACACGGGAGACCGAAACGATGTAGCAAATTGATAGAAAAATGACATAAAACAAAGAACACCAGCACCCAACAAAGTGTATAAGTAATGGCGGGGGCTGTAGCGTATTCAAGCGTTCTACCTCGCATCAAGTTCATCGTATCTTGACAGGGAAGTGCTTCTCGCAATCGGCAACTTTTCATACCGCAAACCGTGATTTAATTCCTTACGTAACACAAGGATTTAAAACAAATCAGTTAATTATATAAATTACAATAATAAACTTCACAGAATATTATATAAACTCTTAGATTTATGATAATTACAATTGTAAATTGTAAATTTTTAAATTGTAAATTATAAAAGTAAGTGCTCGAAATTAGTTTTACTTTTTTGTCCACCCCTAAATCTGCTAAAGACTTTTACCGACCTAAAATATTGATTATTTCTACAATCCACGAACTGCTATAGCTCCCTTAGGAGGTTGGGGGCGGAAGACAAAAGAATTGTTATTAGATAAACTAATTATGTACTTTGACTTATATGAAATTACATCCCACATTTGTTGAGTTTTATACTCATAATAAAATTAGGACAAAAAATAATGCTGTTAAAAAACGATTTTAACTTCTGAAAAATTAGAAGTGTTTTTCCAAAATTGAATTTATTTTTACTGAAATTCAATTTTGAAAGATTACTTTTGCTCTACACAAAAAACGTATTTCTAAATTAGGTTTAAACATTTGAGCCTGAGAAACGTCCAACTAAAAAATCTAAAAAAATCAATATGTTGAAATCACTTTTAAAAGTTCTTATTCTGTTATTTACCATTCAATACCTGCAAGCCCAAACTTCAAACGCTACAACTCAGGATTTCTCAAAAAACATAGCTACCAGATTTTCAAAGTTATGGTATAATGCGCCTCAGGAAAAATTATATTTACATACCGATAAACCCTATTACAGTGCCGGTGAAGAGATATGGTTCAAGGCATATTTGGTAAACGCTTCAACACATATTCAAAACACAAAAAGCAATTTTGTATATATCGAGCTGATTGATAAATCGGATACCGTAATTTCGAGGGTAAAAATTAAAAGAGATTCGCTTGGATTTTCGGGGAAAATAAAACTGCAGCCAGAACTCCCGGCAGGAAAATACACACTTAGGGCTTATACCATGTGGATGCAGAATGCAGGAACTGATTTCTTCTTTTCGAAACATATATATATCGGGAATAAAATTGACGACCGTATTACTTGTAATCCTGTTTTCGGAACATACTCAAATGGCAAAGTACAAATTACATTAAATTTTACGAATGCATTTGGAAATCCGGTTACAGGAAAGGAAGTAAAAATATTGCAAAGCTGGATTAAATCTGACAAAAAACGCTCGCAAACTACGATCGACAATCAGGGAAAAATCAGTTTTCAGGCAATGATTGACACAACCGATGTTTCTAAAAAATACATCGAAATAAATATTAAAGAATCAGGGCTAAAATTCAGAGATAAAATTTATATGCCCGATTTCCGCAACGATTTCGATGTTCAGTTTTTTCCTGAAAGCGGAGTGTTTCTTAACGATGAATTACAAATTGTTGGTTTTAAAGCTATTGGCACCAACGGACTTTCGGTAGAAATTGAAGGAGCTATTTACAATCAAAACAACGAGGAAATTACCGAAATCCGATCATTGCATAAAGGCATGGGAAAACTGATAATTAAAACCAACCCCGACGAAAGTTATTATGCTAAAGTAACCACCTCGAAAGGTTTGACAAAAAAATTTGAGCTTCCAAAAACCCAGAAAGAAGGTATTGCTTTACAGATTTCGAATGGAAAAGGAAGAATATTTTACTCAACAATAAACAAAACTTCGATTGATAACAACAAACTTTTTTTATTGGTACATACGCGTGGTGTGGTATATTATGTACGCTCATTGATGGAGTCAGAAGGTGTAATTGCTACAACTGCGCTTCCTGCAGGCATCAGTGCCATTTCAGTTATGGATTCGTTAGGGAATATTTATTGTGAACGCTTGGTATTTAACAAACCTGAACTTCTGCCTTTGGTAAAGATGAACACCGACAGAAGTTGGTACAGTAAACGTTCGCCTGTAAAAATTGATTTTAATGTTTTATCATCAAACGGAAATCCGTTTCTTGGTGATTTTTCTTTAAGTATTACCGACATGGTGAATGTTGAAAACGATACAGTTTCGGATAATATATTAAGCAACTTATTATTAACTTCAGATTTGAAGGGATATATTGAAGACCCTGCCACCTATTTTGTTGATAATAGCACAGCAACGAATGCTAAAATTGATTTACTAATGCTTACACAAGGCTGGAGAAGGTTTAAAACCGAAGATTATACCAAAGGCCGATATCCTGAATTTAAACATTATATGGAAGTGGGGCAAACAGTGTCGGGCAAAGTGCTGAATTTATTAAACAAACCCGTAAAAGGAACTGACATAATTTTTCTTTCGGCTTACAAAAACCGTATTGTACTTGAAAAAACTGATTCAGCAGGAAAATTTTTAATTCAGGGAATTGAATACCCCGACAGCACTACCATGATAGTAAAAGCAAAAAGCAAAACGAAAATTGCAGATGTCGAAGTTGTACCTGATAAAGAGGAATTCCCTGCCATTAATACTTTTATACCTGAAAAATTAAACGAATCTACTACACCTCCGGTAAAATATTTTCAGATGATTAAAGAAAAATACTACAGCGAAGGCGGAATGTTAATGGTAAATCTTGAAGAATTTACCGTAAATGCGGAAGCCAAGAAAAGCAATGATCTTACTGAGTTTTATGCAGGTATGGCAGACACAAATATCGGGCAGGAAAGGCTTGAAGACTTCCCCGGCATGGGAGTTTTGGATTTGCTCTCGATGCAAGCCGGAATACAGGTGAACGGACAGGAAGTTTCGATACGAAATGCCGGAAGAAATCCACTTTTTATTATCGATGGAATTGAAACCGAAAATATTGAAGATGTACTTTATCTCAATTCTTCCGACATCGAAAATATTGCCATTTTTAAAGGAGGAGCTTCCACTGCTATGTGGGGTTCAAAAGGCGGAAGTGGTGTAATTGCCATCACCCTAAAAAGAGGTTATACACCAAAAGCTATCACACCGCCAAGCTTGGTACATTTTTCGCCGCTTGGTTTTCAGAAACCTGCAGAATTCTACATGCC
>CAYNGF010000152.1:0-7539 GCA_964396515.1 uncultured Paludibacter sp. | reverse complement strand
CTCAAAAGGTAAGTTCCACAAAAACAAGGATTAAGACGCGCAATTAGCCTCCGCACGGGTTTTTCTAACTGCTCAAAAGGTAAGTTCCACAAAAACAAGGATTAAGACTACAATGTAAAGAGTATCTTCAACTGCGTCAGGAACACTCAAAAGGTAAGTTCCACAAAAACAAGGATTAAGACATCCGCTTTTTTTCTTTTAGCTCCGCAAAGGAAGCTCTCAAAAGGTAAGTTCCACAAAAACAAGGATTAAGACGTCGATACTTTACCGCCGAAAACACTTACTTTTGAGCGCTCAAAAGGTAAGTTCCACAAAAACAAGGATTAAGACAGTCATACCCTGCGGTATAACAACTTTCAAATTGCTCAAAAGGTAAGTTCCACAAAAACAAGGATTAAGACAAAATATCCATCTTTGTCGTTTCGGTATCCATAAACTTTCTCAAAAGGTAAGTTCCACAAAAACAAGGATTAAGACGCGGGCAAAAGCGATTTAATAAACCATTCGGAAAAATCCTCAAAAGGTAAGTTCCACAAAAACAAGGATTAAGACTCAGTTCTTTGCGTTCAATCGGCTTCGGTTTCTGATATCTCAAAAGGTAAGTTCCACAAAAACAAGGATTAAGACAGAAGTCCTTCGTTATATGTACTTCAAAATTCATCTCAAAAGGTAAGTTCCACAAAAACAAGGATTAAGACTTTCTGTTTTTTTGTCTATACGGTTAAAAAGATATTCTCAAAAGGTAAGTTCCACAAAAACAAGGATTAAGACATGGTGGATTCATTATTTTTTTTCCAAGCAGCTAACTCTCAAAAGGTAAGTTCCACAAAAACAAGGATTAAGACCGGTCTTTCATTTCCTGCAATTTTTACAGTACGATTATAGCTCAAAAGGTAAGTTCCACAAAAACAAGGATTAAGACAAAAGGTAAACCGCTTTCTCCTTTTGCTGCTTCCCTCAAAAGGTAAGTTCCACAAAAACAAGGATTAAGACAAAAATAACATACGTCCACAATCTGTATTGTAGTAGCCAGCTCAAAAGGTAAGTTCCACAAAAACAAGGATTAAGACCTCTATAGCTCATCTCAGAAAAAGAAGTTGAGCTAACTCAAAAGGTAAGTTCCACAAAAACAAGGATTAAGACTTACTTTTGTTGCCATAAAAATTGAATTTTTAACTCAAAAGGTAAGTTCCACAAAAACAAGGATTAAGACTTTAAGAAAAGAAACGAATACACATAACATTGTCTCAAAAGGTAAGTTCCACAAAAACAAGGATTAAGACGATTAGTTCTTTCTAAGTAATCAGCAACTGTTTCCCCAGTCTCAAAAGGTAAGTTCCACAAAAACAAGGATTAAGACTTGTTATTAATGAAGGTTATAAACAAGAAACCGTTAGAATCTCAAAAGGTAAGTTCCACAAAAACAAGGATTAAGACTCTTGATACTTCAATTGCGGACTTTTTAGTTTCAGTCCCTCAAAAGGTAAGTTCCACAAAAACAAGGATTAAGACTTAACTATGGAATCACCTTCACTATAGTCCTCACATAATCTCAAAAGGTAAGTTCCACAAAAACAAGGATTAAGACTTTTTTAACTGATGTTTCATCTCTGAAATTGCATCTGCTCAAAAGGTAAGTTCCACAAAAACAAGGATTAAGACGCCTCCAGAAATGTGCGGAAAATAACCATCTTTTGCGCTCAAAAGGTAAGTTCCACAAAAACAAGGATTAAGACCCTGTATAGGCAGCATAAACTTTTGCTTTTTTCGTTTTCCTCAAAAGGTAAGTTCCACAAAAACAAGGATTAAGACACGCAGAAGGTTCTGGCTACTGAGCTGCCTGTATAGGCTCAAAAGGTAAGTTCCACAAAAACAAGGATTAAGACTTGTCCCCGTTTTTGTTTGTCGGTGCAAAACTTCTAATTGCTCAAAAGGTAAGTTCCACAAAAACAAGGATTAAGACTTTTACTTTTACATTTGTTTCCATAACTTTTTTGAATTTTCTCAAAAGGTAAGTTCCACAAAAACAAGGATTAAGACATCATTAAAATTTTTTGAAAATACATTATTTTGCCCTCAAAAGGTAAGTTCCACAAAAACAAGGATTAAGACATTACATTTTTTGCTCGGGGGGGGTGTGTGTGTTGTTGTCTCAAAAGGTAAGTTCCACAAAAACAAGGATTAAGACTGTCGTCGATAATTGTTTTCATAATTCTTAATTTTTTCTCAAAAGGTAAGTTCCACAAAAACAAGGATTAAGACTATTTTTTCGGATTTTTTTTTGGGTTTATTCTGGTAACTCAAAAGGTAAGTTCCACAAAAACAAGGATTAAGACGGTGCAAAATTTATCGGACTTTGCACCCCGTGTTTTATTTCTCAAAAGGTAAGTTCCACAAAAACAAGGATTAAGACCCAACACGAATAACAGTTCTAAAACCGTTTAAAATAGTTTTTCTCAAAAGGTAAGTTCCACAAAAACAAGGATTAAGACTTCGTATTCTCTTATTAAATCATAATTAATACTTTGCCCTCTCAAAAGGTAAGTTCCACAAAAACAAGGATTAAGACTTGAAGAATGATAGTTCTTCAACAGAATGTATGACCTCTCAAAAGGTAAGTTCCACAAAAACAAGGATTAAGACTTTTTTGTTGGAGGGGGTTAACTAATTATAGTTAGTTTTCTCAAAAGGTAAGTTCCACAAAAACAAGGATTAAGACTTTACGACCTCGAGGGTTCTAATGTACTGACTGTTTGTTTAACTCAAAAGGTAAGTTCCACAAAAACAAGGATTAAGACAGCTCAAATGAATATCAGAATCATAAATTGAATCTAACTCAAAAGGTAAGTTCCACAAAAACAAGGATTAAGACTCTCCACCACTGTAATAATATTCAAAACATGTATTATTCTCAAAAGGTAAGTTCCACAAAAACAAGGATTAAGACAAACATATTTATTACCAGCATCGTAAAAACCTTTAAAATCTCAAAAGGTAAGTTCCACAAAAACAAGGATTAAGACTTTTGGGCGTTTTAAGTCCGAAATTTTTGCACAACCTCAAAAGGTAAGTTCCACAAAAACAAGGATTAAGACTAAGTTTATTTCTCTCTCTGAAATAATTCCTTTCCTGCTCAAAAGGTAAGTTCCACAAAAACAAGGATTAAGACCCAGTGGTTTTCGTGCATCGACGTACAGGTAGTAACTCTCAAAAGGTAAGTTCCACAAAAACAAGGATTAAGACCACTATTTATTTTACTTATATTATAAGCTCGCATTCTCAAAAGGTAAGTTCCACAAAAACAAGGATTAAGACATTAAGGGTTTCAATTATAATTTTATCATTAAAGAACTCAAAAGGTAAGTTCCACAAAAACAAGGATTAAGACAGTCTTAGAAAAACCTCTAAGAAAAACTAAGACAGACTCAAAAGGTAAGTTCCACAAAAACAAGGATTAAGACTATACAATACCTTTAGAATCAGTAAAGGTTTTACCCTCAAAAGGTAAGTTCCACAAAAACAAGGATTAAGACAATTCAGAATTAAACTGTTCTTCCTTAATGTAATCACTCAAAAGGTAAGTTCCACAAAAACAAGGATTAAGACTTCTGGCATATCTGCTGTTGTTTTTTATTTCCGAGCTCTCAAAAGGTAAGTTCCACAAAAACAAGGATTAAGACACCATTAAAATAAATTTTATCAGACTTTCTCATCAGACTCTCAAAAGGTAAGTTCCACAAAAACAAGGATTAAGACTTAAATAACTCTGTAGTATTGTGTGATTTAATAGCACCTCAAAAGGTAAGTTCCACAAAAACAAGGATTAAGACAATAATAACGAATGGAATAAAAGAAATGATGTTGTTTCTCAAAAGGTAAGTTCCACAAAAACAAGGATTAAGACTTTTCTAATTTTTGAACGTTTTTCGTTTTCATAACTTCTCAAAAGGTAAGTTCCACAAAAACAAGGATTAAGACAATCTTTCAAATCTTCGAAAGATTTGAAAAATAACACTCAAAAGGTAAGTTCCACAAAAACAAGGATTAAGACCACTATTTATTTTACTTATATTATAAGCTCGCATTCTCAAAAGGTAAGTTCCACAAAAACAAGGATTAAGACTCCCTATAAAAGGGAGAAATGAAATGATGTTTTGAAGCTCAAAAGGTAAGTTCCACAAAAACAAGGATTAAGACAGTGAAATTTTACTACATAGAAGACACATGGTTCTTCCTCAAAAGGTAAGTTCCACAAAAACAAGGATTAAGACGCTACCATCTGAGTAGCTTAAAAACTTACTGAATGCTTCTCAAAAGGTAAGTTCCACAAAAACAAGGATTAAGACTTTAAGTGCTTCCAGGCATCTTGTTCTTTTTTCAGGACTCAAAAGGTAAGTTCCACAAAAACAAGGATTAAGACGCTTTTACGTTTACCATACATGCACGATCTTATATTCTCAAAAGGTAAGTTCCACAAAAACAAGGATTAAGACTATACCTGCTATAATATCTTTTACAGAACTGCTCATACTCAAAAGGTAAGTTCCACAAAAACAAGGATTAAGACTGTATGAAATATCATATCCATGCCACACCCCCCAATCTCAAAAGGTAAGTTCCACAAAAACAAGGATTAAGACAACAAAAGATAGGACTAAAAATAATACCAAAAAAACTCAAAAGGTAAGTTCCACAAAAACAAGGATTAAGACTGGGTTTATTCTGGTAATCAGAAAAATCAATGCCTCAAAAGGTAAGTTCCACAAAAACAAGGATTAAGACAACGCAATATGTTGACCATCCCATTGTGGATAGTCTCTCAAAAGGTAAGTTCCACAAAAACAAGGATTAAGACATGTAAGTTTCATTACGTTTGCCGTATTTTTTAAAGTCCTCAAAAGGTAAGTTCCACAAAAACAAGGATTAAGACATAAAAGGGATAAAAGACACGAGGTTTTTTAATTTTCTCAAAAGGTAAGTTCCACAAAAACAAGGATTAAGACAATGCGCAATTGATTCTCTGATTGTTATAATAAAGTCTCAAAAGGTAAGTTCCACAAAAACAAGGATTAAGACCAAATACTTTTACTTTTTTCGTTTTCATAACTTATCTCAAAAGGTAAGTTCCACAAAAACAAGGATTAAGACTCTTTTGTAAATACGCACACTATTACAGAAAGCACACTCAAAAGGTAAGTTCCACAAAAACAAGGATTAAGACAATTCATCCAGAAATAGATGAGACCAGCGATTATTCCTCAAAAGGTAAGTTCCACAAAAACAAGGATTAAGACCAAACCATTACCGCCAGATAATAAATAACTTTGTGAACTCAAAAGGTAAGTTCCACAAAAACAAGGATTAAGACATAAATAACTTTGTGAATTACTTAATCCGTTAAAATCCTCAAAAGGTAAGTTCCACAAAAACAAGGATTAAGACTTTTTGACCTTTGCCTAAATCAAAAACATCCATTACACTCAAAAGGTAAGTTCCACAAAAACAAGGATTAAGACAAAGGTTTTTTTCGTTTTCATAATTCTTAATTTTTTAAACTCAAAAGGTAAGTTCCACAAAAACAAGGATTAAGACTTTTGTCGATAAAACCTAAAGAGTATAATTTGCGAATCTCAAAAGGTAAGTTCCACAAAAACAAGGATTAAGACACATACAAGTTCATGCGCCTTGTTAACTACTTTTTTTCTCAAAAGGTAAGTTCCACAAAAACAAGGATTAAGACAACTTCAAAATAATTCATTGAGTTTATTTTTTTTACCACTCAAAAGGTAAGTTCCACAAAAACAAGGATTAAGACGAATTCTACCTGTAATTTCGTTTGAGGCTGGGATTTCTCAAAAGGTAAGTTCCACAAAAACAAGGATTAAGACTTATTTAAAGCAATTGCATAGCACGATGGAGTGCAACTCAAAAGGTAAGTTCCACAAAAACAAGGATTAAGACTAACCACCGTCTCTATGAGATATTATTCGGCTGTAGGCTCAAAAGGTAAGTTCCACAAAAACAAGGATTAAGACTATATTTGTATTGAAATTGTTAATAAATTTTTTTTGGTCTCAAAAGGTAAGTTCCACAAAAACAAGGATTAAGACTTTAAACAAATAAGAATTTTGATTCGCTGAAATTCAACTCAAAAGGTAAGTTCCACAAAAACAAGGATTAAGACCCGCTATTTTTTTTCCGTTCAGAATCTGAATCAATAGCTCAAAAGGTAAGTTCCACAAAAACAAGGATTAAGACTTTCAAATCATCTAATGACTTGAAAAATAACATTCTACCCTCAAAAGGTAAGTTCCACAAAAACAAGGATTAAGACCACAAAGTTGGTGTTGATTTCAAACCATTACCTAAGTCGAACTCAAAAGGTAAGTTCCACAAAAACAAGGATTAAGACCTTCTAAAAATGAAGCTACTTTTACTGTTGTTTTCATAACCTCAAAAGGTAAGTTCCACAAAAACAAGGATTAAGACTTTGTTTTTGCAGTTCGTTAACTGACTTGTTTTTTAACTCAAAAGGTAAGTTCCACAAAAACAAGGATTAAGACGTCCTACTCTCGTCGTCTGGCTTGCAAGTATGGGTCTCAAAAGGTAAGTTCCACAAAAACAAGGATTAAGACAAAGCACGTTGATTGCTGTTGAACAGCAATCAAATCTTTCTCAAAAGGTAAGTTCCACAAAAACAAGGATTAAGACCAGTCTGTCAAAAGCTCTTACTTTTTTAAATCCAAAACTCTCAAAAGGTAAGTTCCACAAAAACAAGGATTAAGACATTTGCAAAGTATTTCTATTTTGCCGTTGATTGAATACTCAAAAGGTAAGTTCCACAAAAACAAGGATTAAGACGAATCGTAAATAGTTGAAAGTAAGCCATTTTTTCCCTCAAAAGGTAAGTTCCACAAAAACAAGGATTAAGACTCAAAAATTTCTTTTTCTGTTTTTTTGTCTATACGCTCAAAAGGTAAGTTCCACAAAAACAAGGATTAAGACAAACTACTATCTGTGTACTGTAGGAACTTTTCAAATGCTCAAAAGGTAAGTTCCACAAAAACAAGGATTAAGACCCAAAAAATGTCATTTAATTGCGTTTCATCTATACCACTCAAAAGGTAAGTTCCACAAAAACAAGGATTAAGACACGATTACTAATGACATAATAACGATAAAAGGGAGACTCAAAAGGTAAGTTCCACAAAAACAAGGATTAAGACCCGTTAATATTGTATCGGATGTTGTCGCTTGTTTTTATCTCAAAAGGTAAGTTCCACAAAAACAAGGATTAAGACTCCGAAAAAACAAGCTTTTCAGCTTATTTAATCGGACTCAAAAGGTAAGTTCCACAAAAACAAGGATTAAGACATAGGCAGCATAAACTTTTGCTTTCATAACTTGACTCAAAAGGTAAGTTCCACAAAAACAAGGATTAAGACGTTTTCCATACCTTTGTAATTGGTAACTGCAATGTGCCACTCAAAAGGTAAGTTCCACAAAAACAAGGATTAAGACCCATAACCTGAGAAGGTA
>CAYNGF010000151.1:0-7548 GCA_964396515.1 uncultured Paludibacter sp. | reverse complement strand
CCTGCATCGCCAAGCCCGGGCACAATATAAGAATGCTCGTTGAGCTCAGGATCAATTGCCGAAGAAAAATCGGGAGATTATACATTACGATTGGTTTACATTCCGATTCTGAATTATCGAAACGGTATCCCGTCAGACTTATGCGAATTTTTGACTGATTAAAGAATTTATCCGAAATGACAGTGCATTTATTCAACTCTCTCTAAAAACATGTTTAACAACATAAATATTTTTTACAAACACCAATTGTTTTATTAAAATAAATAAAATATATTTGCAGCGTTGTGGTACCGATTACGATTTTTGTTTACCGATGATGCCACATACATTTTTACTTCGAAATCTATTATCTGAAAAATAAAGCTATGATATTTTTAACATTATTAACCTTTTCCGGCAAGCGCAGCATGTACGGAAACTCAGTAAACCGACACCAGTTTGCTAAAACCAGCACAGGATTCACCCCCCCCATTTAACATTATTTTACATTTTAAATTTTGCTTTGTACCGATTTTTTCTGTGCAAAAATCATTTCAACAGCTGCTAAGCCCTGTCAACTGTTGTTGATACCTCTTTGCATCAAGTGCAAAGTCCTTTCAATAGTTGTTGATACCACTTTGCAACAGATGTAAAGTCCTTTCAATAGTTGTTGACACCCCTATGCAACAGATGTAAAGCCCTGTAAACAGTTGTTGATACCCCTTTGCAACAGAGTAAAGAACAAAGAGCAAAGAACAAATAGCAAAGACACTTCAAAACGTCGTTAGACTTTTGAATATATCTTTTGATAGAGCAAAGAGCTAAGAATCAAGAACCAAGATTGAAAGATTAATTTATTAACACAAATAAAAAACACCGCAGGGAAATTTCACTAAGCAAATACTGCCCACCGGGCAAATAACCACCAATAATAAAAAATAATAATTATGTTAATCAAATCGACAAATGTGAACAACGCCCGCCTGATGGATTTTTATCAGGTAATGAACCTTACTGCAGGCTATCTCTCCATAGAAAACATTGTAGCATTACAATTAACCACCGTAGCAGCTGAATTTAATGCAGCCTTTGCCTCGCTTGACAAAGCGCTGAAACAGGCACAAAAAACCGGTTATACCGAAAGCATTATTGCTGCCGACGAAGCCCGCGATAATTTTTTCTCCGGATTTACAGGTTCATTACGCGGAATGACCCGTTTCCCTGATGCGGAAATTGCCCAAAGCGCACAGAAATTAATGGTTGTAACCGAAAAGTACGGACAGAGAATTACCCCCGACTGCCACAGCGTGAAGAATCGGCAGCGCTCACCAATATGGTAAGCGAACTGCAAAATGCCGAAAACACGCCCCTGTTGCAACAAACCGGACTTGCCCTTTGGGTGCAGAAATTGGCGGTTGCCAGCCGCGCTTTCGATGAGTTATATGCCAACCGCACCGAAAAGGAAGCAGAATTTATCGTACAGCTTACCCGTACCGAAAGAGCCAATATGCAGACAGCCTTCGAAAAATTGGTACGCGCCATAGAGGCTTACGCTTTTATCAATGGTGAAGCAGCTTACAAACCCCTTGCCGATAAAATAAATACCGAAATTGGCAACGTGAAACAGACAACAAAAGCCCGCGCTACGCTCAACCAAAACAAAACTAAAACGGCAGAAACAAAAAGCTGAACACTTTGCTCCTTTGCTCCCGCGCGATTTTCATCGCGTGGGAAGTATAGTGCTTAATCGATATTACACGAAGCAAACGTGCAATAGCAATATAACAGAAACAAAAAGATGAACGGTTAAAGAACTTTACATCCCGAAGGTTTCCGAAAAACCTTCGGGATGAGAAAAACACCGAAACAAAAAATTAGTAATTATTCGCAATAACCCATTTGAAAAAAAATGAAAAAAATCATTCTCAAAACTATCTTCACCGCCTGCCTTTTGTTTCAGGCAACGTGTTATCTGGCGGCACAAGTCCCAACCATCGAATATATATATGATCAGGCAGGAAACCGCGTTTCACGTAGAGTTATTCCTTTACAACAAAACATAAAAAAACATACTGTACCAACCGACTCTATTGAAGTGGTAAAAGACTTTTTGGGAGAAATGGAAGTGAAACTATATCCAAATCCTACAAAAGGATTACTGTTGGTTGAAGTTACAGGAGGAAAATCAGACAAAGAAATGAACTTGATATTTTATAACGGTGGGGGACAAGCGCTAGTAAACAAACAGGCAACAACAGGACTAAATAATTTGGATTTATCAAACTACCCTGCCGGATGGTATATTTTACAGGTAAAAGCGGGAACAGAAAAGAAAGAGTATAAAATTATTAAGGAGTAAAGGAGCTCCAAACCCGAAAACATCGGTAGATTTTTTGGAGTTTCTCTGACAAAGAGCAAAGAACAAAGAGCAAAGAACAAAGAGCAAAGAACAAAGAGCAAAGAGCAAATGAGCAAAGAAAATAGAACAAAGACGAAGTCAGACCAATAATAGGTCAGACAGCGAAGCTAATAAATCATCCGTCAGACCGATAATCGGTCAGACAAAAATTATAAAAAAAATAATCGTATGAAAACAAGAAAACAATTTTTTATTCTCTTATTAGTTGCCGTAAGTATATTTTTTGGATATGCCACCAAACCGCAAAGTACTAAAGAAGAATTAGCTGAAATGTATATTACCAAAATGAGCAATGATGTGGTATTAACCGACAGTCAGAAAGTGGAAATTAAAAAATGCTTTATCAAATATGTTACAAAAATTGAAAACGCGCACAAAAAATCCGACAAAAAAGAAGCATTTAAGGCAAAGCAAATTTCAACGGACGAATATCAAATGTCGCTCGACAGCATTCTCACAGCTAATCAGCGTGAAACTATCATACAAAAAAATGGTGAACGCAGCGGAAACAACATCGATCAAAAAACCAAATAAATATCTACTATTAAAAATTTTGAACAATGAAAACGAAACTATTATTTCTTGCAATATCTATACTAAGCACGTTTACCGCAACTAATACTTACGCTGCAACCTACACCGGAAATCAATCTACCGTAATTTCATATACCACCACTTACGTCAATAACATGACCGAAGTATGGAATATTACTACAAATGATTTAACAAAACCAGTAATCATATATTACAATATCGGAACTGAATCGGGTTACGACTTTCTGACAATTAACGAAGTTGATAACAATGGAGTTTATACTTCACAATTATTACGTATTAGCGGCACACAAAACGGATTTATTTCGACCAACACCCCCAACGGAAAAGTTCAGGTGGTATTTACCAGCGATGGAAGCGTGTCTTATGCCAACAACAACAGTTTATACTGGGGCATTAATGTAACGTTTGCGGTTAACAACAATTTCTTTGTTAACAACAATCTGCAAACAAATGGCAATGCCTATTTCGCCGGTAATTTGGGAGTAGGAACAACTGCGCCCTTGTCGAAAATAGATGTCAGAGGTGAAATAAGCAGTTGGCTCAACAACGGGGTTTCCAATTTGCGAATGATAGGTGGAAATTATGGAGCGATGATTAGAAACGATGGAGATAACACGCATTTTCTGCTTACAAACAGCAACAATTCCACCGGCGGTTGGAATAGCTTCCGCCCCTGGTATGTAAATAATGCTACCGGCAATGTCTGTTTTGCCGATGGTAAAGTTCAGATTACACACAGCACAGGTGAAGTTTCTGTACCTATCGAAAAAAGGATAGGTGCTTATTTATACGATAATTTTACATATAAAACTAAAACAATGGGGAATTACAGTTTAGGCTGGTTTACCGATAACGAAGCTTCAGGAAGCGGACCAGCATTATGGTTAAGCGGGTATAACGGAGTGAAATTGTTTACGCAAAGCATACCTCGATTCACTGTGTTGGGCAATGGTAATGTGGGTATAGGAACAGCTAATCCAGATGAACTTTTAACCGTAAATGGAATAATCCATGCAAAAGAAATAAAAATTGACCTTACCGGCCCGCTTGCCGATTATGTATTCGAACCTGATTACAAACTTATGCCACTCAATGAAGTGGAAAACTTTGTAAAAAAGAACAAACATCTACCTTCTATACCATCGGCAACCCAAGTAAAAGAATATGGACTCAATATAGGAGAGATGCAGAATAAAATGTTAAAGAAAATTGAAGAACTGACATTGTATGTGATAGATATGCAGAAGACAATTGAACTACAGAATAAAAAAATAGAAGAATTAGAAAGTGCAAAAAAATAAATGCTTTCTATTAAAGAATGATTCGAATGTTCTTAAACTTTGAAAAAGGTTAACTGTAAATAATTCTTAAAACCATAACTACAATTAAATCATTATGCAAATCATCATGCAAATCAACAATACAAACTCAATAACCAGGATTCTGATGTGCGGTAAACAGATAGTTCTTCTATTTTTTCTAAGTATATGGACTTTCAGTGGCTGGGCGCAAGACATACAAGCAAATTGGATTTTAAAGACAAACGAATCCGGTTCCACAAAAAACTATGTGGCAGTTAAATCTATAAAACTTAAAAATGAAGGATCAGCAGGGTTCTCATTTAAAGCCAGTTCGGGTCAGAGCTTCAGTGCTAAAATTGATCCAAACTGGGTATGTGTACCTGAAGATAATACTAATCCTAATAATTTTGTCTTTACTGATTTTTCTGAATCAAACACAGTTGTTGGAAGCATTCCTGGAAGTGCATCAGTAACGCCTACAGGAGCTTCAACATATCAAATACCTATTGAAGTACCTTCAGGTATAAACGGCATGCAACCCAAATTCGCAATTGGATATAGTAGTCAAGGTGGATTTGGAGCATTAGGTATTGGTTGGGATGTGTCTGGAATATCGGAAATTAGTAGAACCACTCAAAGCCTTTATTACGATGAAATAAATGGAAGAGTTTCGACAAATGCGATTCAATTTTCGAATGAAGATAGATTAAGTCTTGATGGTCAACGTTTGATTTTATTGAATGGGACTCATTTTTCAGTGAATGCTGAATATGGAACAGAAATTGAGAATTATTCACGTTTAAAAATTAAAACAAGTACGATAACAAATCAGATTTATTTTGAAATAAAAACATTAGATGGTAACGTTTTAGAATATGGAAATACATTAAATTCAATTCAAAAGTATGAACCACGAAGGGGTTATGTGATTGTCTTTGCATGGAAATTAAATAGAGTTACTGATATTTTCGGAAATTATATTGAATATTTTTATTCTGAGAACGGGCAGTATTTAACCAAAGTAGAATATACAGGAACTACTATATCAACTCCGGCTAAATCAGTTCATTTTTTCTACAATGATAATATTTACAATCCCAAAACATATTTTATAAAACGATTTAAAATTGAAAAGAAAAAATTATTATCAGATATCATAACCTATTCAAATAATACAGAATTAAGGCGTTATCATTTTGGTTATGATTCTGAGAACAGATTAATAGATATTTCAGAGTCTGCGCAAAATGATGAAATATTGAATTCTACTACGATAAAATGGGGGTCTGATAATTTAATTTCACAAAACAATTTACAGGAAAAAAATTATGGTCCAATTATTAACGGAAAAATATTGGAATCAGACAATGAAGAAGCAGTAAAAAGTTCTATAATTATTGGGGATTTGAATGGAGATGGTTTTCCTGACAGAATTGAAAGTTGGCTGGGCGATAAAAATACAAATGGTTTCATTGATTGTTACTTATTTGATATTTCAACTAATAACTTTAATTCAACAAAAATCAGAATCCCATTTACTTATCATGATCATGAATTGTGGAAGCAACAGTTAACTTGTGGTGATATTAATAACGATGGAAAAGATGAAATCATGTTTGTAGATGCAGGGATATTAAGGGTTTTTAAGATTACAAACAATACATATCAGGAAATCAACACAATTAATACTAATTGTATATATCACAAAAAAAGAAATTTTTCTGTTTTTTGTGTTGATATAAATCATGACAGATATGGAGACGTAGTTATAACCTTCAACAACTATAAGGATCTTTTAACCCATGTTTGGCCAGGATATATAGTTTATTACGGTAGTTCCCAAGGTTTAATTACTCCAACTGATAATAGCTATAAACATTTTTTTGAAAATGACTCTTTTAGTGATTATAGAATTGGAGATTTTAATGCAGATGGTAAAATTGATTATTTAGGATTAAATAACAGTGGTTGTTCATTAGGTGCTGAAGATATTTATGATAACGAGATATCCATGTTGTCATCCTGTGATTGGGGTGGTATTACACCACCAGATTTTGGAAATATTTTTTACAATAAAATAAGTCCGGAAAAAATCACAGTTGACATCAATGGAGATGGTCTTACAGATATGATTCAGAAAGTTGCTTGTCCTTTTGCATTGACTACTGTGTACAATTCTTTATATATTTTAAAAAATACAGGTGAATCTAATACGCCAATAGGTACTCCATTATATCCATGGATGCCTGAAAACAGTTTTCAATTTCTAATTCCAGATAAGGATCTGAATAAAATTTATACCTTGGATTACAATGGAGATGGCACTCCAGATTTAATTTTAGGCTATAATATATCAGTACCTGATTTAATTCAAGGACATATAGATATTGAAGCAGATTGGTATTTTTATAAAAACATAAATGGGAATTTTGTTTTTGACAAAAAAATTCATTGGAATCAACCTATACCGCCTGTTACAAGTGGAATGGTAATGGATGTAAATCGTGATGGTTGCATGGATTTGGTCATACCAAAAGGTCCGAATTTTGTTGTTTTTACAATGTCTAATGCTAATAGAAGAAATTTAGTTCATAGCATAACAAATGGAATGGGACAAACTCAAAGTTTTACATATACAAATTATACAAACTATAATCAAGCACAAACAACTGCCCCTATTCAAAATCTGAAAGCTCCATTAGTTCTTGTAAGTTCATTTACTGACATTGATGGCAGTATTAGAGAATATGAATATCAGGATGGTAAAATCCATACCGAAGGAAAAGGATTTTTAGGCTTCTCCAAAGTTATTGTAAAAAATGCTATTAAAAACATGAAGTCTGTTTCCGATTATCAAGTTGAAAATTCTTATTATGGCATGAATTTAACCAATCAAGTCATAAGCACTTATTTGGGAAATCCGATTTCAACGTTATCGCAAAACAACGGTGTAAAAATTGTAGATGCTGCTAAAAAAAGATACATACCTGTTATAAATTATCAGATTTCAACTGATAATTTAAGAGGAATTACAAGTAAATCCGAAAATATAACTTATGATGCATATTGGAATGTGACTCAAACAAAGACTACGGTAGGAAATAATACATCAATTACTACTACTAATACGAGTTATAAATCACGTATAAGTGGCGGCGTACCTTATCTGCCAGATTTAGTAACTGTCGCAACTCAATTGGGGTCTGAAATCTATACGCGAATAGTTGATTACGACTATAACACAGCAGGCAGTTTGATTCTAGAAATTAAAGATCCTGGCGATGAAAATGA
>CAYNGF010000150.1:0-7612 GCA_964396515.1 uncultured Paludibacter sp. | reverse complement strand
GCACTGATAATTTCCGATTTTTCTTTTGAATACAGCCACTGGAATGCTGTAAAAAGTCTGAGCGATTGGTTAAAGGAAAATGAAGTACCCGGTATTTTTGGTGTTGACACACGCGAACTTACAAAATTAGTACGGGAAAAAGGAACCATGAAAGGCAAATTGGTTTTTCCTGATGGAGATGATATTGAGTTTATAAATCCTGATGATGAAAACCAAATAGCTAAAGTTAGTTGCTCCGAAGTAATTACATATGGTGAAGGCAATAAAAAAGTTGTTTTAGTTGATTGTGGCGTTAAACACAACATCATCCGTTGCCTCCTCAAACGCGACACCACAGTAATTCGTGTTCCATGGGATTATGACTTTAATCAACTGGAATTTGATGGACTGTTTATATCAAACGGACCCGGCGACCCTTCTTATGCAACTTCTACCGTAAAGCATATTCAAACATTCATGCAAACCGGAAAACCAATTTTCGGGATATGTATGGGAAATCAATTGCTTTCAGTGGCAGGTGGAGCAAAAACATACAAACTAAAATACGGACACCGCAGCCATAACCAACCTGTGCAACTTGCAGGCACGCAACGAGCTTTTATCACTTCGCAGAATCACGGATTTGCAGTTGACAATTCCACTCTTAGTGCCGATTGGGAACCGCTTTTTGTAAATATGAACGATGGTACCAACGAAGGTATCCGACATAAAACCATGCCATGGTTTTCTGCACAATTTCATCCTGAAGCAGCTTCAGGTCCAACCGATACTGAATTTTTATTCGATGTATTTTTAAACCTTCTCACGCCCTCTTCCAAAGCTGCAAAGAATACATCTGAATTTGATGTGGTTTCAATGATTGAAAAAGAGATTGACAGTCGATTAGTTACAAAACAGGAATACAAAGGCTGCGAAAAAGGAGAAATCAAAAAAGTTTTGGTGCTCGGTTCGGGTGCTTTGAAAATTGGCGAAGCAGGTGAATTTGATTATTCCGGTTCACAGGCTCTAAAAGCGTTAAAGGAAGAAGGTATTGAGACTGTGCTTATAAATCCGAACATTGCTACCGTACAAACTTCCGAAGGTATTGCCGATAAAGTTTACTTCTTACCGGTAACTCCTGATTTTGTTGAACGTGTAATTGAAAAAGAGCGTCCGGATGGTGTTTTCCTTTCGTTTGGCGGACAAACAGCATTGAATTGTGGTGTAGCACTTTACAAAAATAAAATTTTTGAAAAATATGGTGTAAAGGTTCTTGGCACGCCGGTACAATCAATTATTGACACAGAAGACCGTGAAATATTCAACCAAAAATTATCGGAAATAGGTGTAAAATATATAAAAAGCGAAGCTGTTACAAATTATGAAGATGCAAAACGAGCAGCAAACGAATTGGGTTATCCTGTAATAGTACGCGCCGCTTATGCGCTGGGTGGTCTTGGTTCGGGCTTTTGTGATAACGATGAGGAACTAAAAGTTATTGTTGACAAAGCCTTCTCATATTCTCCACAAGTTTTAGTTGAAAAATCGCTTAAGGGCTGGAAAGAAATTGAATACGAAGTAGTTCGCGACCGTTACGACAACTGTATCACGGTTTGTAATATGGAAAACTTCGATCCGCTCGGCATACATACAGGCGAAAGTATCGTTGTTGCACCTTCGCAAACGCTTACCAACAGCGAATATCACAAATTACGTGAACTTGCAATCCGTATAATACGCCATATTGGTATTGTAGGCGAATGTAATGTGCAATACGCTTTCGATACAGAATCGGAAGATTACCGCGTAATCGAAGTAAATGCCCGTTTGAGTCGATCATCCGCATTGGCTTCAAAAGCAACCGGTTATCCATTGGCATTTGTGGCTGCCAAACTTGGGCTTGGCTACGGACTTCCTGAACTGAAAAATTCTGTAACAAAAGATACAACTGCATTTTTTGAACCTGCTCTCGATTACATAGTTTGTAAAATTCCACGTTGGGATTTAGGAAAGTTCCATGGTGTTAGTCGGCAGTTAGGTTCCAGTATGAAGTCCGTTGGCGAAATTATGGCTATTGGTCGTACTTTCGAAGAAGTGATTCAGAAAGGTATCCGCATGATTGGTGTAGGAATGCATGGCTTTGTAGCAAACAAGGAATTTTTTGTTGAAGATTTGGATAAGGCATTGAATGAACCTACCGATCGTCGGATTTTTTATCTTGCCCAGGCACTTGATAACGGATATTCCGTTGATAAATTATATGAACTAACCAAAATTGACAAGTGGTTCCTCTACAAACTCAACAGGATAAAAAAGTTGGAAAAAGAGCTTGCATCATATAATTCATTGGACACATTACCAACAGCTTTATTTAAAGAAGCAAAAGTTGCAGGTTTTTCTGATTTTCAAATTACAAGGTTAGTTACCAAGTGTAACAACAATGAAATTGATGCACAAATAAAAGTTACACGTGCGAATCGAAAAAGTCGCGGCATTCTTCCTGTAGTAAAACAAATTGACACACTTGCAGCAGAATATCCTGCACAAACAAACTACTTGTATTTGACATATAGTGGTGTAGCCGGCGATATGAAATACCTTGGCGATCATCGTTCAGTGGTTGTACTTGGCTCAGGGGCCTACCGTATTGGTTCGTCTGTTGAGTTCGACTGGTGTGGAGTTAATGCGCTGATGACAATCAGAAAAGAAGGTCTCAGATCAGTAATGATTAACTACAATCCTGAAACTGTATCGACCGATTACGATATGTGCGATCGTCTGTATTTCGACGAGTTAAGCTTCGAGCGCGTGATGGATATTATCGAGATGGAAAATCCGATGGGAACCATTGTTTCCACAGGCGGACAGATACCCAATAACTTAGCTATGAAGCTGGCTGATGCAAAAGTTAATATACTCGGTACACAGGCAGTGGATATCGATCGTGCAGAAGACCGACACAAATTTTCATCCATGCTCGACGAACTGGGCATTGACCAGCCTCGGTGGAAAGAACTTTCAACTTTTGAAGATGTAAATGCATTTGTAAAAGAAGTAGGGTTCCCGGTTCTGGTTCGACCATCGTATGTACTATCGGGTGCAGCTATGAATGTTTGCCATGATGCTTCTCAACTCGAAAACTTCTTAAAATTGGCTACTGAGGTTTCAAAAAAACATCCGGTGGTTGTTTCTGAATTTTTGGAACGTTGCAAGGAAATTGAAATTGATGCCGTAGCAAATAAAGGCGAAATTTTGGTGTATGCTATTTCGGAACATGTTGAATTTGCAGGTGTACACTCCGGCGATGCAACTACGCAGTTTCCTCCACAGAAAATTTATGTAGAAACTATTCGCCGCATTAAGAAAATAGCCGGAGAAATTGCTCGTTCATTGAATATATCTGGTCCATTCAACATACAGTTTTTAGCTAAAGACAACTATATCAAGGTAATAGAATGTAATCTGCGCTCGTCACGTTCATTCCCGTTTGTTTCCAAGGTTTTAAAACTTAATTTTATTGAACTGGCAACCAAAGTAATGCTTGGCTTACCCGTTGAAAAACCAGAAAAGTCCGCGTTCGACCTTGATTATGTGGGCATTAAAGCTTCACAGTTCTCTTTCCACCGTTTGCAACAAGCTGATCCGGTGTTGGGTGTGGATATGGCTTCTACTGGTGAAGTAGGTTGTATCGGCGACGATTTCCATGAGGCAATCCTCAAATCGCTACTTTCAGTTGGTTTCCGTATTCCTAAAAAACGAATTCTAATTTCATCGGGTGAGCCAAAATCAAAAGTAGAATTACTTGATGCTTGTGCATTGCTACAGAAAAAAGGTTATGAACTTTTTGCCACTCGTGGTTCACAACGTTTTTTAGCTGAAAACGGCATTGAAGCTACTGCGGTTAACTGGCCTGATGAAGAGGCTGAGTTGAATGTTAAAACAATGCTTTCGAATAAAGTTTTCGATTTGGTAATCAATATTCCAAAAAATACCACCGAGAGAGAACTCCGAAATGACTACATAATTCGTCGTGGTGCAATTGATTTTAACATTCCTTTACTCACAAACGCTCGTCTTGCCTCAGCATTTATTACAGCATTCTGTACTTTAAACTCAGAAGATGTAAAAATTAAAAGTTGGGATGAATATTAGAGCAAGAGTAAAGAGTAAAGAGTAAAGAGTAAAGACTTTAAACATACGTAAAAATTATTTTAAGGTTTGAAAACCTGACAGAAGAATTACAACGCTGACAGGTTTTTTAAACCCTTAAGGATAAGATATTTAACAACCCTTTCAAGCGTGCTTGCATCAGACAACGGTTTGTAATAAACTAGTTTTCTTTACAACCCTGACAGGTTTTTCAAACCCTGTCAGGTTCAAAAACAACTACCCTGTCAGTATGTTTGCACCTGACAGCGGTTTTATAATAAGCTTATTCTTTTTTCAAACCCTGTCAGGTTGGAATACAAATCAACCTGTCAGCTGCACCTGAAAGCGTTGATAAAAAATCTAATACTTTTTCGGCTCTTACAAGGTTTATCTTAAAAAGACAATCACATTTTTAATACCTCACTCCTACTCTTACATCAAAATATTGATAATGAAGCCTTTTATTATGTTCCGGTTTGGGATACGAAGTATAGCTGTATTGAATTTTAGCAAAAAGTTTAAGTTTTGATGATGTATTAAAATTTGTTCCAAGGTCAAACTGTGTTTGATGTCCCATTATTCCACCTTCAACGCCTTGAATTTTTAAAGTATTCAAAAATAAGCCATAACCTACAAATGGTGTAAACACTTTATTTTTAGCCAGTTCATGTCTTATTGCCCATCCATAATTCAGCATAGAGGCACGTTGTGAAATATAGTTATCGGGTAACAAAACTGTATAACCTATGGGTACTGACAAAAAAATTGCCGGCTTTTTACCGGTTAGTCCACCTAATTGCCAGGCATAGTCAAACAGAAACCCATAACCATTTGTAGCACTGTTTTCAGGAAGAATATTCGTACGGTCGATTACAGAAAAAACATTCCGATAACCAAATTCCAGGCTGTATTGTTTCGGAATTTTAAAAGAAGATTCTTTTTGGGCTGTTAAATGGACTGATAATATAACTCCAAATGCAATAAAAATTTTTTTCAAATAAGTATGCTTCATAAAATGTACTTTTTGATTTTTTTCCAATAATTTAAAATTCAACTGAATTAAAGAACACTCTTTACTTTTGATTTGTTTGGTATAAAATAAAAGAAACACATAAAAAGCATGTGTTTCTTTTGAAAAAATCATTCAAAAATAATATTTTAAATGAAAATTAAAAAGTTATCTTTTTAAAAATCTTCCCCAGAAGTTATCAATCTGTACTAAATAAATACCTTGTGATAAATCTTTTATATCTAACTTATCAGAGTAGAACTCGTGAATTTCTTTAACAATTTTTCCATCTACACTATAAAAAATAACTTTGGATGGTTTTACTAAGTCTTTTCTCAAAATTAAATAATCCGATGCCGGATTTGGAAATAATTGTAAAACATTTACTTTGTTAACAGTGAAACCATCTCCGACATTCCGATACATCTTATCACTTTGGATATTCATATTTACTGCAGTAGTAAAGGTCATTTCACCTAAATTCAGTTCAGGTATATCAACTTGTTCAACAAATGGGAATTCTACTATAAGTTTGTATTGACCGGCTGGAACATTCTTTATGGTAGTTTGATAAATAGAATTACTATATTCGTTTGGACGGGCAAAGGCAACTAAACTATTGTTATTTTTATTGTAAAGTCTGCATTCAATGTTTAAATAATACCATAAATATGGATTAAAACATTTGGATACATCAATTGCAACAGTAACTGTATTGTTTCCAGCAGCGATGGGTGTTTTTTTCAACCATAAATTTAAATTTTCAATTTTGTTGTTATTTGCAGTAATTTTAGTAGCATCCTTCCAGTTTAACACCGGTTGATCCGTATTCGATTGGTAGTATTGAGCTGAAAAAGTAGCATCCTCGGTAACAAAATTGATATAATAATCATCCTTAGGAGCTCTCTCAAATACATACTTACCCTCAGCATCTATTGATGCGGTGCCAGTAATCTTACCAAAATTATTTGAATTTTTATTCGCATTCAAAAGATTGACACCAATATACTGATTTGAAGTAATAGGTTGATTCTCGAAAAGGACTTTCCCGCTGATTTGTGCACCTGTAAGCGATAAGTTATAGATTTGATACGTCTGAAAATCAACATAAATACCCGTAAATTCGTTCGCATTATACTCAGAAATAAAAGAGTAGCGGGTTAAAGATCCACTTACTAGTTTTCCGGTTTGCGTGTTTATAACAATTGTATTTCCATCGAACCCATTTGGCATTGTCGTTTCAGGTTCGTATGCAGGTCCCCAGCCAATATCTTTGTTTGATCCATAATTTCTACGCGGAACAGATATAAACAAATTAGAACCTACATAAAACGTAGTAATACTTGAATGTTCAATTATACCTGAGAAAGTAGTAATAGCTCCTAAAACATTTATCCATTGCTTTTCACCCAAGATATTTACTTTTCCGATAACAATATTATTCGCATTATGTCTTTTTTCATAGTTTGATCCAAAAATATTAACAACTGGATTTGCAAAACGCGTAGAAAAATACAGTTCGTTGTTTTTATCAACATCAAAAAATCGTTGTCTATCGCTGTAGTAAATATTCGTATTTAGAGGTTCAGCCCACACAAATTCCCCGGTCTGTGCATTGAAACATGTCAAAAATTCGTTATAATAAGTTGAATTTCCCAATGCCGGAAAATTTTTATTCAAAATGCTCATACTACCGGAATATTCACCACATAAATAAAGCTTACCATCGCCGGTACTTTTTAAATACGTTACATTTTCATTGCCTGAATGCAGGAATGTTTTTGCATAATTTACAGTTCCTGTGTTACCAATTTTCACAATAAAAATATCATGGTAACTATAGTCATAGGCGTTGCTTAACGTATCGTTTTTTACAATTTTACCATCGAATGATAATGCTCCTGTAATATATCCTATTGAACCTGCTATTATTGCACCACCATTTCCATCTGAATCGAAAAAAATATTGTGAAGATAAGTACCTGCATTTTCAATTTTGCTATATTTCGACCATTGGCGAACCATTGCAGATGAAAGTTTTGTTGTGAAAATATTAATCCCATTGTTTCCAATCTTTTTTGCGATTGTATCATTATCATACAAAAAAGCATTAGCCGAAAATTTTCCTGCTAAAAAATAATTTCCATCTTTATCAAAAAAATGAGTTATTTGTTCTATATATCCGCTGCTTTCATCCGGATTCACTACAAATTTTACATTGCTCCATGTATTATTGGCAGGATTAAAAGTAGCTGTAAAAAATCGTGCTGTACCATTAGCAGTGTAACTAAATGATTGACTGCCCAAAGTAAGCGTTTTACCGGATGAGAATGAACAACCACCCAAAACCTGGAACTTCCCATCAGATGTTGTAAGCACACTGTTAACCCAAGCATAACTGCTTTCATTTCCCATTTGTTGCCACCATAGCAATTGTCCGCTTGTATTGCTGAACTTTAATATTATAGTTCCATT
>CAYNGF010000149.1:0-7649 GCA_964396515.1 uncultured Paludibacter sp. | reverse complement strand
TGTAACTCCTTTATTTTATTCGAAAAATATTGATTTGAAAATCTTTCTAACAAAACAAGGATGGCTGTTGTTTTTTTGATATACAAAAGTAGTGAAAATACAAGTGAAAAATATGTTGTTTAACATACTTTTTAAGTTGTACATTAATAAATTGATGAGTTTTTTACTTTAAAAATAATACAAAATTTTTTTGAAAAAAATGAAATACAGGCTAAATAACTTGATATACATTGTTATAGTTTAGCACTGCACTAAATATTTTTTATAACAACGCCCTTAAAATAAATAACTTAATTCCACTTTTCACAGTTTAAAACAGTTATTTAGAAAAAATCTTTTTCAAATAAAAAAAACATCATTAATAAACAATTTTTATCCACGAATAAAACGAGTTAATTTCTGCAGAAATATATTTTGATAATAAAGGATTGCATTATCTAATCTGTCAGAGTAGAATCAAAAAGATTATTCTTTTTTCTGTAAATCACTCTAAAAAAATATTTATATTTTGATTGTTTTTTTAAAATAAAAAAATTAATTTTGAAAAAGTCAATTTTTCTCAAAAAAATTCAGAACCTCAACAATTATAAACCTGATATTATGCAACATACATAACTATTGATATTATTTTAACATGAAATTTTATTTTAGTATTCTTTCAATACCTGAAAAACTACGAGGCAGTCAACTAAACAATAAAAATTTTACGGTAATGTTTACTTCCCAACAATTTGGAATATAATAATATTGAATTCTGAATTTCTTAATGTCGAAAAATACACTATTTATTCATTCGAACTGAAACCAATAAGGTTGAAAAACCAAACAAAGATTCGAAACTAGGAAACAACATTTTTTATGTTTAATTACTATAATTCAACAAGCAATAATTTCCACCATGAACACCGGAAATCCCACAAAACAACGAATTCTGACACTCAAATTCAAAACCGAAATTTATCAAAACGAAATAGAGATGTTCAGAGGCGCCGTAAACGAAGCACTGAAAAACGAATCGAATACGCTTTTTCATAACCATCTGGGCGATAAATTTCGGTATGCCTATCCGCTGATTCAGTATAAACGTATTAATCGTAAAGCCGTGATTGTTTGTATCAACGAAGGTACCGAAGCCGTAGGTTTGCTGCTAAACAAAGGCTCATTTGAATGCAACATAGGCCAACGCAAAGTGGAATTGGAAATCGATTCGATAAAAGCCCATCAACATCTAATACAAACATGGGACAGTAGTTTTTCGTATTATCTGCGCAAATGGCTTCCACTGAATCAGGAGAATTATGCCGAATACCAAAAGTTAGAAGGAATAGCTGAAAAATGTCAGTTCCTTGAACGTATTCTTACGGGTAATATACTCTCGATGGGCAAAGGGTTGGGTATTCATTTCGATAAGGAAATAACTTGCAAAATTATTGACATCGAAAACACCTCGATAATTCGGTATAAAAACGTGAAAATGATGGCCTTCGAAATACAATTTAAAACTAATGTATCCTTACCCGACTATATTGGACTTGGCAAAGGCGCCAGCACAGGATTTGGAATGGTGGCACGAAAGAGAGAAAAGAAAGAAAATCAATAAAAATCAATATATATGGAAAACAAAAGAGATTTAGTTTATCTGGCTGCATTGCTGCATGATATCGGCAAGTTTTATCAACGGGCGGATGAAGGAGGAGTGGCGAAGAGTGTTTATTTATCAGATATCAATAAAAACGAGGGTACTTTCTGCCCGGTGTTTGATGGTAAATATTCGCACAAACATGTACTTTGGACAGCTCAATTCATGGATGATTTTCAATCAGTATTTAAAAATTTGATTCAACAAACCGGAGAAAATTCAGAAAATGACACACTACTTAAATTGTCAGCTTCACACCATTTATCAACAACTCAATTAACTGAATTAGGAAAATTATTAAAAGAAGCTGACTGTTTGTCGTCAGGTATGGATAGAGAAAAAGATTCTGAATTTGTTGACGATCAGGATATAAAGGGTTGGGATGCTTTCAAAAAGAAAAGAATGGTTTCCATACTTGAGGGCATAAATGAATATAAAGCACAGAATCCGCATCATTTACCTGTCGTGTCAATGTCTTTATCAAAAAATTACTTTCCAAAGTTGACTTTTGATGGAGACCCTGATTACAAAAAATTGTGGGAATCTTTTATTAAAGAGTTTAAATTCATTCAATCAAATACTTACAGGGCATTTAGTGAGACACTGCTAAACCTTTTATTAAAATATACTTCCACTATTCCGGCCAGCACTATGGATTTTCCGGATGTATCGTTGTACGATCATTTAAAAACCACAGCAGCTATTGCAGTTTGCTTATACGACTATAATAATTCAGAAAAAAAGTCTGAAAATCCCTTTATACTAATTGGAGCTGACATTTCAGGAATTCAATCTTATATATACCAGGTAGTTTCGAAGCATGCCGGTAAAAACCTGAAAGGACGCTCGTTTTATATACGCTTGTTATCGGATACCATAGTGCGCTTCTTACTGAAAAGACTCAAATTATATCAGGCAAATGTTGTCTATAATTCTGGTGGTGGTTTTTATATTTTAGCTCCCAATACCGATTTTGTAAAAACAGAACTTGAAAAAGCCATAAAAGATATTGAAATGAATATTTTCAATTCTCATACTACTTCTTTATTTGTGGCGATTGATAGCATTGAAGTTAGTAAAAACGCTTTGATGCACACAAAAGGTGAGAATTTGGGAAAAACCTGGGGACAATTATTTGAGAAAAGGGATCAAAAGAAAAATAGCAAATTAGCAACCTTTATCAAAGAAAATTATGACAAATTCTTTGAGCCACAGTTACAGGGAGGTGATGTAAAACGCGATGTAATAACCGGTGAAGAGTTTCTTCCGGGCGAAAAACAGATAAAATTTGAAGGAGATACACAGTTTATAAAACCAATTACAAGTCAGCAAATTGAATTAGGCAGGATATTAAAACAGACAGATTTTGTAGTTGTGGCTGAGGAGAAAATTCCGTATTGGAAAGACAAAACACATATGGAACCAGTAAATCTTGGATTAACTTACTATTTTATTATCAAAAAAGATTTAGAAGAAAAAGCGAATGAATTAAAATCTTCTGCAGACAAAGTGAGTGTAATTACATTGAATGGAGAAAATGGCTCATGTGACTTTCTACAAACCGTAAATGGCATCAACAATATTTATGGTCTTGAATTTTACGGTGGAAACGATTTCGAAACCGCTAATTTCGAGAAAATGTGTACCGATGCAAATTTCTCTCGTCTGGGTGTTTTACGTATGGATGTGGATAATTTGGGAACAATTTTCCAAAAAGGAATTTCACCCGAAAGAGCCACACTATCGCGATATGCAGCTTTGAGTCGTTCGTTTGATTATTTCTTTTCGGGCTATTTGAATACAATTTGGAGAGAAACTGATCCTAAAAAATCATACATTATATATAGTGGTGGTGATGATGTATTTATCATTGGTAGCTGGGAAGTAACTATCGAAATTGCAAAGCGAATTCGATCTGATTTTAAAGAATTTACATGTAATAATCCTGCATTTTCACTTTCGGGAGGTATTGCCATTGTCCCTGCAAAGTTTCCAATAATGAAAGCAGCTGAGCAAAGTGATAAAGAAGAGAAAGCTTCAAAAGGGCACAAAGCAGGAGAGGCTGAAAAAAACAGCCTTTCGTTTATGGAGATTCCATTAAACTGGGATTCGGAGTTTCCTGCTGTTGAGCAACTGAAGGATAAAATTGTCGAATTAATAGACCAAAAGAAGATTCTGAACAATTCATTTATTTCAAAAATTCTTTTACATCGTGCCAATGCTGATATAAAAGAACATACGATAAAGAATATACGGACATTTTGGTTATTAACGTATGATTTAAGCCGATTGAAAGCCCGTGAAAAGCAAAGTGAAATTAATGCTTTGGTCGATAATTGTATAAATGAGATTTGTGGAAATAAAAAACAATTAAACGGAACAACCGTAAACACAAATTACCATGCTCTTGAACTTTGGGCATTTGCTGCACGATGGGCGGAATTAGAATTAAGAAATAAACAGTATAAATCTATAAAAAATTAACATTATGACATTTGACACAAGAAGACCACAACCAAACAGAGGTCAACAAGGAAATCAAAATCGAGATGGGGAAAATGCTTCATCTGTTTATAGTAGTTTAGTATTTAAAACTCAGTGGATTCAAAATGAGGCTGATAAAGATTTAATTGAATATGCCGAGAAATCAGGTAAGTTCATGGCACAAAATGGATTGACCAACTCTAAAATTCGGAGTATTTATGGTGAAATTAAGCGAATTCAAATGGGTGATTTTGAAAAAGAAAAAGTTTCATTTTACCTATTGAAACCCAAAGTTGCTTACGCACTTGGCAGAGACCCTCGCAATGAAGGACTGATTTTATTTAAAAAAATATTTGATCATTGCTATTCTTATGTAACTGACTCCAAGACATTTATTAACTTCTGCAATCTACTTGAAGCAGTTCTTGCATATCATAAATCATACGGTGGAAAAGATTAAATTTTTCAAATGAAGCTAAATTAATTATTTACAAACAATTTAAATTAAAATATTATGTCAATCAAATTAGAAAAAAAAGTAATATATACCGGAACTATTACATTAAAAACCGGCTTACATATAGGAGGAACAAATGCTTCGTTAAATATCGGAGGTCCTGATAAATTTGTGGTTCGTAATCCAATTAGTAACATACCCTATATTCCGGGTAGTTCATTGAAAGGGAAAATGCGTTCGTTGGTTGAAATTGCCAATGGTGAAACTAATGGTGGTAAACCATCTAATAACCCTGAATCTAAAGCTGGTAAACTTTTCGGTACAGCTGGTGATGGCGACGATAAACATCCTTCCCGCTTAATTGTGCGTGACGCAGATCTTGACATTGATGCATCAGATTTTAGTAATACCGATCTTCCCTATACTGAAAGTAAAACCGAAGTCGCTATCGACCGCGTAACTGCCAAAGCCAATCCGCGTACTTTCGAACGTGTTCCTGCCGGTGCGAAATTCAAATTAAATATGGTACTCAATGTATTTGAAGGAGAAGATGAAAAAGCATTAAAAGCAACCATCAAACAAGCCATTAAATTACTCGAAGACGATTATTTGGGTGGTCACGGTTCTCGTGGTTATGGCCAGGTGAAAATAGATTTGGATAATGAAGATGGTGAAGCAAGAACCTATAAAAGTTAGTCTATGGCAACATACACCATTGTAAAATTAAAAAATCTCACGCCTTTGCATATTGGAACCGGAAAAGAAAATTATGACTTTTCGGCAGACGATTTGCAGTCGGACACCATTTCGGCTGCATTAGCTGCCATTCGGGCTCAGCAAGGAAAGAGTGATGATACTGAAGGTTTTCTGAATTCATTTACTGTAAGTTCAGCCTTTCCATATAGTGGTCAGCATTATTTTTTGCCTAAGTTACAGGGCAAAATAAATGTAGAAGTGGAAGGCAGCAGTAAAGAGGCTAAGCGAAAAGAACTGAAAAAGATAAAGTACATCGAAATTCCTCTGTGGGAACAGTTAAATACCAACGAAAAAATTACTGTATCTGAAAATCAATTGCAACAAAACTATTTATTGGTGAATACTTCCGAATTTAGTCAGCCTGCAAAATCACAAGTAATGCAACGGGTAACCATACCACGAGGCGATGGACAGGATGCAGATCCATTTTATTTCGACTGGACTTACTTTAACAAAAAAGGAGGTTTATACTTTTTTGTAGATGCTAAACAGGAAGTCATTGAAGAAATACTAGAATTATCGAAATTGTTGGGCGAAGTCGGTATAGGTACTGATAGAAATGTTGGAGGAGGAAAATTCGAAGCTGAAGCAGAAACAATTGAAATAAATGACAACCCAAAGTCGAATGCTGCCCTGCTACTTTCGTTGTATGTTCCAACAAAAGAAGAAATAGTAAAGATTGATTTAACAAATTCACGATATCAATTGCTTCTAAGGGGTGGTTTTATGGCTGGTAGCTCTGAAGAAGATTTCAGACATTTACGTAAAAAATCGATTTATATGTTTGGTGTTGGCTCTGTTTTTCCAACTAAAGAATCTTTAGAGGGAAAAGTAGTAAATCTTACTCCCGAATGGAACGATACGCGTATGCACCCGGTTTACCGAAGCGGAAAGCCATTTTATTTACCAATAACAATCTGACAATTATGAGTGAAATAAAGATTGAAGTTTTATCGCCGGTGCATATTGGTTCCGGTAATATGTTGCAAAACAACACTGATTTTGTAACTACTGACAATGGGGTAGATTATTATATCAGAGTTGTGGACGACAAAAAGATTCTTGAATTAATTGGTGTAGAACATTTGAATGATTGGTTGCTTAGTATTGAACGAAAAGATAATACAAAGGAGTTGGTTAAAAGATATGCCCCAAACTCAAAAGTCGCTGATTATTCAAAACGAAGACTTATTGACTATTCATCAGGCATAAACAAACAAGACACACTGAAAGAGTGCATTCATAATGGGCAGGGGCTTCCATATATTCCTGGTAGTTCAATTAAAGGGTCTATTAGAACTGCTATTTTGGCGTCGTTGGTAGAAAATATAAAAAATAAAGAGGAAAAAATCAAGACCAAAAGAACTGACCGAAATGGGAATCCGCTATTGAGTGGGTCGAAAATTGAACAGGAGTTGTTTGGAAACGATCCAAACTCCGATATTTTCAGGTTTATTCAAGTGGGAGATGCCTATTTTGAAAAAGATTCTGAAATAGCTTTGAGGGTTGTGAATATCAACATACGAAATGGAAATGATTTGCAGGATAATTCGAAACCACAACTTATCGAAGCTATAAATAACGGAGAATCAAGTACTTTCCAAATGAAAATTGCAAGTGAATATTACAATTGGGTAAAAACAAAGTTTACATCCATTGGAAATTTGCCAAAAGAAATTGATTCATTATCGAACCTGTTTATGCTGATAAATGCACATACAGAGAAATTGGTTAAATCAGAACTAAAATATTGGAAAGACATTGACAAAACCGGGGCAGAAAAATATGTAGAAAATTTGGAAAATATTCTTGAAGTGATTGAATCGTGTGAAAAAGGAAAAGAATGTGTTTTACGTATCGGACATGCTTCCGGCTGGCGCTTTATTACCGGTGGCTGGACAGAGAAGTTAGATAATTTTAAAGATGTTGTAATTCCTGCTTCCCGTCCACGCAACTTCAACTACACCAATTTCGATTTTCCGAAATCACGTCGGATTGATGAAGAGTCGGATGCGTTGGGTTTTGTGAAATTGAGCATATAGAATATTTTTTCAACTCGTCTTGCATTTTATAGCTGATTCATAGTTTCCCATAATTCATTACATATATATGCTATTTTTACCATATATCTATTACAAATTTTACCAATAAATATCATAAATTCATTACAAATAGTTATCTTTGTTCGATTTTAAAATGCTGATTATATGATATATAGAAATTTGATAATGTATTTGAGAAATTGGGCAGAAGATGAAGATAGAAAACCATTGGTTTTAAGGGGTGCACGACAGGTTGGAAAAACTACCTTGG
>CAYNGF010000148.1:0-7686 GCA_964396515.1 uncultured Paludibacter sp. | reverse complement strand
GTTTGTTCGTTCCCGGACACATGGTAAAAATCACCGTTTCTACTTCGTTGTTGAGCACATTATAGTGCGCAGGAATGTTTCCCATACGGTTCAGAATAATTCTTATGGGAGATTTCCCTGTCCAGTTTCGAACAGTAAGTGATGGATTGTCGAGCAAAACAGTGTTTGATCCAATCATTATCGACTGATTTTCGGAACGAAATTTATGCGTGAGCTGACGGGTTATGCTGTTTGATATTAAAAGTGGTGGTTCATTCTCACTCATTCTTTTTTTATCAATAAATCCATCGGCAGTTTGTGCCCATTTTAAGATAATGTAAGGACGTTTTTTTTCCTGAAAGGTGAAAAACCGTCTGTTCAGTTCCCGACATTCATTTTCAAGCACTCCACAGGTAACTTCTATACCTGCATTCTGCAAAATTTTTATTCCTTTGCCCGCAACTTTCGGGTTGGGGTCGATTGTGCCGATAACAACCTTACGTATGCCTGAGCGGACTATAAAATCGGCACAGGGAGGTGTTTTGCCATAAAACGAACATGGTTCGAGGTTTACATACAACGTCGATTGGGGTAAAAGCTCCCTTTCGATTACCGAATTTACAGCATTGGGTTCGGCATGCGGTTGACCATACTTGTGATGATAACCCTCACCAATTATCCGGTCATTGTACACAACCACGGCTCCTACCATCGGATTAGGTGCAACAAATCCTACACCCTGCGATGCAAGATGCAGGCAACGTAACATATATTTTTCGTCAGTATTCATTTTTTTAGAACAAAGAACAAAGAACAAAGAGTAAAGAGTAAAGAACTAACCACTAATCATTAATCACCAATTCACCCATCAACCGGAAAAAAACTTATCTTTGCATCATGAAAGTATTGATTGAAAAACTTAAAACTGAACTTGGTCATTTGTATTCGGATGCAGAGTTACAACATGTTTTTTTTGAAATTACTGAGAAAATCACCGGATTTTCGCGTGCATCGTTACTTGCAAACAAAAATACAATTTTTTTGGCTGAACAAAACCAAATTTTCGATACTATAATAAAAAATTTAAAAACAGGTGCGCCTTTACAGTATGTTTTGGGTGAAGCGTGGTTTTATGGATTGCGATTCAATGTTAATCCTTCAGTACTAATTCCCCGACCCGAAACCGAGGAACTTGTGGAATGGATTATTGAAGAAAATAAATGCCATAAAGCGCTAAGAATAATAGATATCGGCACCGGAAGCGGATGTATTGCCGTAAGTTTAAAATCAAATTTAAAGGATGCAGAAATCACGGCAACCGATATTTCTGAAGCCGCGCTTACTACAGCAAAAAGTAATGCTTTGGAAAATAATTTAGAGGTAAATTTTATACGTGCCGATATCACTTTAGGCGAACCCCAGACTATGTTTTGGGATATTATTGTCAGTAATCCGCCTTACATTACCAATGCCGAAAAACCGGATATGCATCCTACTGTGACTGATTTTGAACCACACATAGCTTTATTTACAGAAAATACAGATGCGTTGCATTTTTATCGGTTGATAGCTCACTACGCTGTAAGATATCTGATCCCCAACGGAAAACTGTATTTTGAAATTAATAAAAATGCAGGTGAGTCCTGCATTAACATGCTTGAAGAATTTGGTTTTACAAATATTGAACTTCGAAAAGACATATCGGGAAACAACCGGATGATAAGAGCAAAAAAATAATTTCAAATTCAGTTTAAACTTAATTCAGTTTTTAAAGTCAGAAGAATTAACAAATGCCAACCTGCAATTTCCGGTATGAACGAACAGGATAATGAATTATTGCAACAATTGAATGATGAACGAAAGCGCCATAAAGCGTTTTCGGAAGTTGTGCTTGCTTACCGTGAGCGACTTTACTGGCATATTCGTAAAATGGTTTTATTGCACGAGGATGCCGACGATGTGTTGCAGAATACTTTTCTGAAGGCATGGAACGGACTTTCGGGTTTTCGGGGTGAGTCGCAACTTTCAACCTGGCTTTACCGCATTGCCACCAACGAAACGCTTACTTTTTTGGCAAATAAACGTTTACGCTCTATACAGGGTATTGAGGAAGTGGAAGATCAAATGTTCCGGAATTTACAAGCAGATACTTGGTTTTCGGGCAATGAGGTGGAAAAGAAATTACAGCAGGCAATACTAACTTTACCCGAAAAACAGCGTCTGGTATTTAATATGAAGTATTTCGAGGATTTCTCTTATGATCAGATGGAAGAGATACTCGGTACTTCGGTGGGAGCTTTAAAAGCATCTTATCATCATGCGGTAAAAAAAATTGAAAAATATTTGAACAACGAAGAGTAATTTTACATTTCGAAAGTGATAACTGAAATGTTAAAAGTACTTCAAAGTTTTAAACCAATAAGAAAAAATAAAGTCAATAAAAATACAATCAGTATAAGTTTGCACGAAACAATGTTTGTTAACTTGTGCTGAAAATGAAAGGAATTGGGACATGGAAAATAAAATTAAACTCGAAAATATTGGAAACCGTAAACCCTTTACGGTTCCTGAAAACTATTTTACCGACTTTGGTGCACGTCTTCAGCGTCAACTTGAGTTACAACCCCAGGCAGAAACTGTAAAAGCCAAAAAAATTATCAGACCATGGATGTATATGGCTGCCATGTTTACCGGAATTTTGCTTATGGTGTCGGTCGTTACAAGTTTTTATAACCGTAAACTGATCGCCAAAAATGAAAATTACGAACTCTACGTGATTTCACAGCTTAACGATGATATGCTTTACGAGTATTATATTAACGATAACAACCAGAAAAATATCAAAGAACCTGATAATAATCATTAGGATAGGTGATAAAACAATAAAATTTAATTTATTCGATAATAAAACTGAAATGAGAAAATATTTATTGATATTGTTAACTGTACTAGCAAATACCTTATTTGCACAGGGACCACGAGAATTGCCGCGTATTAAAGAAATTCAGGAACAAAAATGGCAACATATAGTACAACAAGCAGGTCTTACTGAGCAGGAAGCGGCAAAAGCGCAACCTATTTTTATGGAGTACGAACAGGCTGTATGGAGCCTTATGGAAAGGAATCGACCATTTTTTATGGGTCATCACAATATGCAGACAAATGAAAAACCCGACTTTGGCAAACTGAATGAAAATTTTGTGAATACAGAAATACAAAAAGCTCAACTCCTCAAAAATTATTATCAGAAGCTTAAAAAAGTAGTTTCTGATGAAAAAATTTTCCTGATGGGTACTGCAGAACGTTCATTCCGAAAAGAACTTGTAAAAGAGTGGCAAGGGAGAAGAAAAAATGTTAACCCCTGATAATTTGCTAATTAACTTTTACAGTTAAAAATAACCACACAGGCATTGCCTGATAAAGAAATTGTATTATCTTTGCAGACCAAAATAAGGTTCGTTGGCCGAGTGGCTAGGCACCGGTCTGCAAAACCGTATACGGCGGTTCGAATCCGCCACGAACCTCAGATATAACGCTGATAATCAACTGATAAAGATTATCAGCGTTTCCTTTTTTTAATTAAAAAGCAAAGGTTTGCAGAGATGTTGCATTGGTTTTCTTTGCCTAAACTTCTGTACTTAAACATATTTTTTTAACTTTGTAAACTGTTTCTGAAATTCTTCGGATGCTACATACGAAATGATGAATCCGAAGTATATTAATTTGATTTACAAAATGTTTTTGTGCTGATTAAGTGATTGATAAAAATCTATGGATTATTTCAGCAACTGATTAACAAGAAATATGATGAAAATACATTTCAGCATACATTACATTACCAAGTGGGGGCAACGTTTGCAATTATCAATTTCAAATCCTGAATTATTGGTATCAGAATTTTCGATGCATTCCAATAACGAGTCGGTTTGGAGTACAGAAATTGAATTACCTGAAAACACTACAACTGTTCAGTATCAGTATCAGATTGTCGAATCCGAAGGCTACGTGATACCTGCATATGGAGGAATGAGAGAATTAATAGTTCCACAAAATGAATCAATAATTTTTGTGAAAGATTTTTGGAGAGGACCTTACGGTGATGCACCTTTTAATACTGATATTTTTAAAAATTGCTTTTTTCGTCGTGATATCAAATATCAAGCACCAAAACTACCCCAACCAAAACTGATAATCACATTAAATTGTGCGCAACTTGAGCCAGGCAGACATTTTGCAATGACAGGAAACCAGACCATACTCGGCAACTGGGATGTAAGCAAAAAAATCAGGTTGAATGACAGCAATTTCCCTGTATGGAAAATAGAACTTGATGCAGAAAAGATTAATTTCCCGCTTGAATATAAATATCTTATTGTAGATACAGCTACCGACGAAGTACTTGCTTGGGGTGGGGGACCAAATAGAAAAATTGATAACATTTCTCTTAAAGGAGTAAATATTGTCAACGATGAACATTTCTTGCGAACGATCGAAAAATGGAGAGCTGCCGGTGTTGCCATCCCGGTTTTCTCGTTGCGGAGTAAAAAAAGTTTCGGTACCGGTGAATTTCTCGATTTAAAACTGATGGTTGATTGGGCTGTACTTACAGGACAAAAAATGATTCAAACACTTCCTGTAAACGATACAATTCTCTATCATACCAATTACGATTCATATCCATACAATGCTGTATCGGTATATGCGCAGCATCCACTATATTTAAATCCCGAAAAAATTGGCAAATTGCCATCAATTGAGCGAAGAAATTATTTTGAAGAAAAACGTAAAGAACTTAACAACAGAACTTTTTCGGATTATCAGAATGTGATGAATCTGAAATGGGAATATTTTCGGGAGATATATCCGTTGGTGAAAGATAAAACTTTTTCGTCAAGGGAATATAAGCAATTTTTTGAATCAAACCGTGAGTGGCTTGTACCTTATGCTGCTTTCTCATATCTCCGAGACCTTTACCGAACACCTGATTTTAAGGAATGGCCTGAATATTCTGTGTATAATGCTGAAGAAATTCAGACACTGACTTCTCCGCAGAATCAACAGTACGATAATATTGCAATTTATTATTTTCTGCAATACCATTTGCATTTACAACTTACAGAAGTGCATGATTATGCACGTTCAAAAGGGGTAGCACTTAAGGGTGATATACCTATTGGGGTAAGTCCGCGCAGTGCGGACGCTTGGGTCAATCCTGAATTGTTCAATCTGAATGCGCAGGCAGGTGCACCACCCGACGATTTTTCGCCAACCGGACAAAATTGGGGTTTTCCAACCTATAATTGGGAAAAAATGGCTCTTGATGGTTATGAATGGTGGAAAAAACGTTTTCGGAATTTGGCGAAATATTTCGATGCATATCGTATTGATCATATTCTTGGTTTTTTCCGCATTTGGGAAATCCCTGAAAATGACGTTTGGGGTCTTACTGGTAGTTTTAATCCTTCGCTGCCGTTTACACGAGAAGAACTTCAGAGCAGAGGTTTGTGGCTCGATGATGATAGGTTTCTTAAGCCGTATATGAAGGAACATGTACTTTATTCTATTTTTGGTAAATATACCGACGATGTTATCAGGGAATTTCTTTTACCTGACGGTTGGCAAAGTTTTAAATTTAAACCTGAATTTGATACGCAAAAAAAAGTTGAAAAACATTTCAATAGTTTGGGTTACAGTTTCGGTAACAAGGATGTAATTATTCGTGATGGACTTTATATGTTGCATTGCGAGGTTTTATTTGTAAGAGATATTCGACGTTCTGATCGTTATCACCCACGCATATCAATTCATAGTTCGTATTCTTTTCGCGATTTACCTGAAAATACCCGAAAAGTTCTCGATGGCATCTATGTGGATTATTACTATCACCGGCATAATGAGTTTTGGAAAAGTGTAGCTTATAAAAAATTGCCTGCTTTGGTTTCATCTACTCCTATGCTTGTTTGTGGCGAAGATTTGGGTATGGTGCCCGATTCGGTACCCGATGTTATGAATGCTCTGGAAATACTTAGTCTCGAAATTCAGCGTATGCCTAAGAAAGCGAATACCGAATTTGCTATGCCTGCCGATGCTCCTTATCTTTCGGTTTGTACTACTTCAACCCACGATATGAATCCATTACGTGCATGGTGGGAAGAAGATAAAAATATTACCCAACGTTTTTATAATAAAGCGCTTGGAATACCGGGTGAAGCTCCCGAAAAATGTGAACAATGGATAGCTGAAAAAATTGTTGAACAACATCTTCAATCTAATGCCATGTGGGTGATTTTGCCTTGGCAGGATTGGATAGCAACTGAATCGCGCCTTTGGCTTAAACATCCTGTAGCTGAACGTATAAATGTCCCAAGCAATCCGCGTAATTTCTGGTGTTATCGTATTCATATTCCGTTCGAAAAACTTCTCAAAGACGATAAATTCAATCAGAAAATAAAAAAAATGATAGAGGAGGCCGGAAGGTAAATAGAGGAGATAATTACGAGTTACAAGTTACGAGGTGACGAGTAATTATGTTAAAAAGTGAATCAGGAAATTTAAATTCTGACCAAAAAGAGGTAAGCTTTAAACAAGAAAACAAACTACTAATTATATATGGATAACCAAAGATATAACCTGCGTGGTGTTTCTGCATCGAAAGAAGATGTACATAATGCAATAAAAAATATCGACAAGGGCATTTTTCCGAAGGCTTTTTGCAAAATTATACCTGATTTTCTCGCCGGCGACACTGATTATTGTAATATAATGCATGCAGATGGTGCCGGAACTAAATCGTCGTTAGCATATATCTATTGGCGCGAAACAGGTGATTTATCAGTTTGGAAGGGTATTGCCCAGGATGCACTTATTATGAATATCGATGATTTACTTTGTGTGGGTGCAACTGACAATATTCTGCTTTCATCAACCATTGGTCGCAATAAAAATTTGATCCCCGGCGAAGTAATATCGGCAATTATCAATGGAACAAATGAACTTGTAGAAGAACTTCGGGAACTTGGCGTAAATATTTATGCAACCGGCGGAGAAACGGCTGATGTGGGCGATATTGTTCGTACGATAATTGTGGACAGTACCGTTACATGCCGTATGAAACGTTCTGATGTTATTGATAATGCACGTATTTCTGACGGAGATGTCATTGTGGGCTTATCATCATCGGGGAAAGCTATTTACGAAAAAGAATACAATAGTGGAATGGGAAGTAACGGATTGACTTCGGCACGTCACGATGTTTTTGCGAATTACCTTGCCGAAAAATATCCTGAAAGTTATAATCCCGATATTCCGAAGGAACTTGCTTATACTGGCTCGTATAAACTAACCGATAAGATTGAAGCATTGGGTATAGATGCAGGTAAACTTGTTTTATCACCAACCAGAACTTATGCGCCGGTTATTAAAAAGATTCTTGAAGAATTACGTCCGGAAATTCATGGTATGGTACATTGTTCAGGGGGGGGGCAGACTAAAATACTACATTTTATTGATAAACTGAAAATTGTAAAAGATAATATGTTTCCTGTGCCACCGCTCTTCAGTATTATTAAAAAAGAGTCGGACACCGACTGGAAAGAGATGTACCGTGTTTTCAATATGGGTCATCGTATGGAATTGTATTTGCCTGAAAAATATGCTGCGCGAGTTATTGAAATTTCTGAATCGTTCGGGATTCAGGCTCGTATCATA
>CAYNGF010000147.1:0-7736 GCA_964396515.1 uncultured Paludibacter sp. | reverse complement strand
TAATGATTATTTAAAACTAATTCTTCAATTAAATACAAAACTAAACTGATTTTTGAAAGATCAGGACTAAAATTATGTCATTTTTCACGACAAATTAATTTCTTTCAATTTTGATTATTTCTTTCAATATTAAATTATACATTTAACTTTCGAAAGTATAAGTAATTGAATTTGAATTACATAAATATGTGCAATGAATTTTCTACTTGCGGTGTACCGTTCCCCTCGGATACTTGTCCCGCTCGCGGGAAGGAGAGGGGCTGGGGGTGAGGTAAAACATCGAAAATTTGGAAAATATACATTTGTGTAACCATCTGATATTCAATATGCAGTATTAAGCAATAATCAGTAATTCAAGCAATTAAATACATGCGAAAGTTGAATTTTACATTTGAAATTAGAAAATTGTATATAACTAAGAATACTTTTTTTATAAAAATTGAATTAGCAGTTTTTATATAAGTACAACGTTGAATAATTAAAAAGTCATCTTCTTCTATTTTGAACTGATTTTACACCGAACTGAATTCAGCTAGTTTTAATTTTGCAAAACATTATTGAAGCTAACAAAAAAACTTCGAAATGTACAATATCAAAAATTTAATCCACATGAGAACAATAACCAAAATTACAATATTCGGTATTTTTTCACTTTCACTTTCACTACAAGCACAGAATACAAGAACAACCATAACTCCTGCAGCTGGAGAATCAACAGTAACATCTTACACCGATAAGGAAGTGATAATGAATTTAAATACTAAAATTCATATTACGGCTGCAAATGCTAAGACAGCTTTGGTAAACTCTGTAATCCAACTTAATAATATTGATGCGTGGATTTATTTCGATAATATTCGTCCACAAGTTGTTATCGACTCACTGTTAAAATACTTCACAGTGAATACCGCAGCAGCTGTAAACGGTACCAACACCCGTGTTGCAATTTACCGTCATGGAGCAGTAGTAATTCCACATTCACCACAATTTCAGGCCTTGAAAGTGTATTCAGATCAAAACTTTACCGGCGATTCTACAACCTTTTCGCTTTTTACTTTTAATACAAATCTTGGCGGATTTGATAATAAAATACGCTCGTTCAAATTGAAAAGAGGTTATATGGCCACATTGGCCACATCATCTGATGGTACAGGTTATAGTCGTGTTTTTATCGCTGATAATGCTGACAGGGAATTTGCTGTAATGCCCGATTTGCTTGATAGAAAAGTTTCGTTTATTCGTGTAGTTCGTTGGGATTGGCCTTCAAAAAAAGGTTGGGCAGGAAGTGATTTTAATCAATATACCAAAACTCAATCAACCTGGCGATACGACTGGAGCGCAGGCGGAAGTACAAGTAATTATGTACAATATGTTCCTATAAAACAAAATGCAGGTTGGCCAGGTTGGTCTGAAATCAGCAACAAACAAAATGTAAGTCATGTGCTCGGATTTAACGAGCCTGATCAAGCCGATCAGTCAAACATGAAATTTCAGACAATGATTGATATGTGGCCCGATTTTATGAAAACTGGTCTTAGAATCGGTTCGCCTGCTTTTGCCAATCCATGGAATGGGGCTAACGGAGGCACACTTTTCGATTTTATAAAGAAATGTGAAGAATTAAATTATCGTGTCGATTTCGTTGCTTTACACTGTTATTGGGGAGGAAAATCGCCGCAAAACTGGTACAACGATCTTAAAAGTATTTATCAACAGGTAAAACGCCCGTTATGGATTACCGAATGGAACAATGGCGCTAACTGGACTACAGAAACATGGCCAACAGCCGACCGCTCGCTATCGGCTGCCAATGCTGCTAAACAGTTAAATGATATCAAAGGTATTCTTACAGTTCTCGATACAGCATCGTTTATAGAACGTTACTCAATTTACAACTGGGTGCAGGATTGTCGGGCTATGGTACTTGCTGATACATTAACTCCTGCCGGAAAATATTATGCTGCCAATAAACCCGGATTTGCTTACAACAGCAAGTACGAAGTTGTTCCCGGTTTTAACTTCGGAAATCCTACACTCAATATATCATTTGGCACAAAAAATATTACACTTACTCAAAGTGATCAGAATGCTGAACTTTTTGAAGGTATGATTATTGAAAAAAATGTTGACAATAAAGGATGGCAGGAATTTTATAATAGCACAAATTTTACACGTTCAGTAACCGATACATTTGATGTGAATTTTGGACGTAAATTTCGTTATAAAGTAAGAGCGCGATTGCCAAACAATACGTTTACTGCATATTCTTCTGAAACCGGATACGATTTCACTGATAATGTTGATATACAATGTGGAAAACTCTCTTATAGTAATGTAGGCTGGAATGCAGTATTTTTTGGGAAACCGTATTCTTCCATTCCAACAATTATACTTGGTGCACCTACAAACGCAAATACCAATGTTTTGATGAGCCCAAGAGTAAGATTGATTAATTCTTCAACCCGGTTCAATGTACAATTAGCACCATGGGCTTATCAGAATGTTACTACAATAACGAAAGAAGAAACAGTGCCATATCTTGTTTTACCAACCGGAACATATAATTTTGGAGGTTTGAAAGCAATTGCCGGACGAAACACAGCCAATGGTTCTAACTGGACTACGGTAACTTTCCCAGAGCCTTTCGACACTATTCCGGTGGTTTTTGCTACTCAATTACTTGCCACAAGCACAAATGCCACTACTGCACGTGTGCGTAACGTAACAAAAACAAGTTTTCAACTCCGAATCCAAAAAGAAGCTACGGTAACAACTGTACCAGGCTCCGAAACCGTTTCGTATTTTGCTATTGCACAGGGTGTTGGCATGATGGATGGACGAAAAGTGGTAGTAGGAAGAACTGCTGATAATTTCATAAGTCCCACGCAGTATAAAACTATTATGTTTAACGACAGTATTGCAGACCCTATTTTTTATGGACAACTGCAAACTTGTAACGACGATACCATAACTGCCGTATTACGCACATTTTCTGTTGCTGCAAAATATGCAACTGTCATAAAGCAACGAGAACGTTCACAAGGAATAACTGCCGCTCAAACAGAAAGTGCCGGCTGGATGATAATAGATCCGGTAAGTATACTTCAGGGAATAAAAAATAATCGTAACGGGAAACTTGCGTTTTATCCAAACCCCGTAAGAGATGAACTTCATATACTGAATGCTCCGAATTCATTGTTAAACATTGAAATATATAATCTATCAGGTATGCTGGTAAGAAAAATTGAAAATATAACAGGGTCGATTGATGTAAGTGATTTAAGTCCGGGATATTACATTATAAAAGACAATAGGGGAGGTTCTTCGAAATTTGTAAAATTGTAATTTTTTTTCAACATAACATATTATGAATATAACTTTCAGAAGTTTATTTAACAGGTTGTTGTTTCTTTTGGTGCTCGCTTTATCAAGTACAATAATTTTTACTGCCTGTGATATTTATGATTACGATAACAAAGAGCCTGACTGGCTTGGAAGCAGTATTTACGATTATTTGAATAACGACAGTAATTATACAATTACCGTAAAGTTGATAAAAGACCTTCAATATGACGAGGTGTTAAAACTTACAGGAAGTAAAACATTGTTCGTAACTTCAGACAGTGCCTACAACGAATTTTTTAAACAAAATGTTTGGAACGTACGTCGTTATGAGGATTTGACTTTAGCTCAGAAAAAAATTCTGCTTTTTTATCCAATGGTAAACAATAGTTATACTATGGATGTGTTTTCGAACTTCAACAGCAATGGAAATTTGTACGAGGGAACCGCTATGCGTAGGCATACAGCACTCAATGTAATTGATTCTGTACCTTTTGTTAAAGGCGAAAATTTACCTGCAAGCAAATACTGGAACGCTTTCAGAAATAAAGGACTTTGGCTTATCAGTGACTTACCTGTGAGTTCATCAAACAATAACAACCTGATACCCATGGTGTTTTTTACTAATGATTTTTTAAGGAAATTCTCACTCACTTCCGAAGACTTTGCAACCCTTACCGGTGGACTTACCCGTAAACCTGAAGATGTACACCTTTTTAATACGCGACTGATAAAAAAAGACATCGTTTGCAAAAATGGCTATATCAATGTGCTTGACAGAGTGCTTATTCCCCCAATGAATATGGCTCAGTATATAACAAGCAATCCATCAACAAAAATATTTGCCAAATTACTTGATCGTTTTTCAGCACCTTACATAAACGAAGCTGCGACTCTGCTTTACAGGCAAATTCATACAGGATTTAATGATACATTATATTCAAAAGTGTATTTTTCAAGCATCGGAGGATATACTAAATTTCCACAAGCAGGAAAACCTTCAGGTGCTGACATTACCAATTTACTACCTTATAACCCGGGATGGAATTCACTCAATACCGGAGCTATACAATCCGATATGGGAGCAATGTTTGTGCCTTCTGATGAAGCTATGAACAACTATTTCAACAGCGGCGTAGGTGAGATTCTACGAAGCCGTTATAAAACATGGGATTCAGTGCCCGACAATATTATACTGCGATTTATTAAAAGACATATGCGTACTTCGGTGGTTGAATCGGTACCAAGCAAATTCAGTAAAATGGTAGATGCCGAAAATAACAGTTTGCCCGTTCAAAGAGGACATATTGTAGATTCATACACCGGAGTCAACGGACAGGTTTATGTTACCAACGAGGTTTACCCTCCCATAGATTATATATCAGTTTATAGTCCGGTGTTACTGAGTGAAAATACACAGATTATGAACTGGGCAATTAACATCTCTGAAACCAGTGTGGACGGTACTTTGTTTGAATTCTACCGTCTGTACCTTAATTCTCCTGTAAGTACTTACAGTTTATTTGTGCCTACAGATGAGTTTTTCAGCAATTATCTCGACCCGATTGCTTGGGGTCAGAATGTGAAAGCAGCTCTCAAATTTTGGTACGATAAATCAATTCCCAAACCAACAGTAAAAGCAACCGTATATAAAATTGACCCGGTAACTGGAACTTACAATCCAGCAACCGATTCGGTGGATGTGATAACCAATGCTGCTTTTCTTAAAAATCGATTGTGGAATATTCTCGACAGCCATATTGTTGTGGGCAATGTTGAAACAGGGAAACAATATTACATTACAAAAGCCAACGATATTATCAGAGTAAAAGGTACCGGAAACTCGATGATAGTCGAAGGAGGTGGCGATGTTAACAATGGCACGAAATGTCATGTTCTGAAAAATTTTGTACAGCAAAATGGAAACACTTATTTCATTGACAAACCTATACGAACAGCTCTTTCATCTGTTTATAAAAAATTAAGCGAAACACCTGAATTCAAAGCATTTTTCGATTTGCTGAATGGTGTGCCTGATACCTGTATCCAACAAATTTTTACACAACAAGGTGTCGATTACCGTGTGAAATTCTTCAATGCCTATCGTTATACAGTGTATGTGCCTACGAATGAAAAAATTCAGGCTGCAATTGCAGATAAAAAAATAAAAGCATGGGAAGAAATTTATGCCATCAAGGATAAAATGCAACAATACTACGAAATTCAAAAAATGATACGTTTCTTAAAATATCATTTTCAGGACGAAGCTGTGTTTACAAATTCTGTAGTAAATGATCGTTATCAGTCGGCAACTATTAAAACCGATAATGTGGTTACGCATTTCGGAACTGCTCGTAACAAATATTATAAAATTGGAGTGCTGGGCGATGGAAATACCCTTACACTTACTGCCGATACTCCCAAAGATAAAAGTCTGGTGACAGCTAAAGTCATTAAATCAAACGGATTATATGACATCCTTGCGAAAGATTATATTTTTGCTAAGTTACCTACATTGTACAAAAATATCGATGGTTCGGGAGCTGCTGCCGGTACCGCTTTCAATACTTCACTTATAACTACTTCGGCTTCAGCAGTTATTCACCAGATTGACAACATATTATTGTTCGAATAATAATGAAAAAATATATGAACTCAAAGATTAACTGTATATTTCTCTTACTTGCAGTTTTGATTTCAGGCAATATTGCTGCGCAAACCCGACCCGAGAATTTTTTAGTTCAGGGTGTGGTAACTTCTAAAACTGATGGTGAGCCTTTGATAGGAGTGAATGTTTCGGAAGTAGATGTAAACAATCGTGTAGTTAACGGAACCGTTACCGATTTCAATGGTCATTATGTTTTGAAACTAAAAGATCAAAATAACAGACTTGTCATTAGTTACGTGGGTTTCAACCGGCAAATACTCAACATTCAGGGAAGGAAAACGATCAACATAGTATTGATAGAAAATGTTCAAAACATTAAGGCAGTTGAAGTTACTGCTACAAGGCGAATGTCGCAGGGAGGTTTTAACATACCTACCCGCGAAATTTCTACTGCTATGCAAACACTCGATACCAAAGAGCTCGAAGGATTGCAGGTTGCATCCATCGACGATGCCTTGCAAGGACGTATTGCGGGATTAGATATTGTAGCTACTTCGGGCGACCCTGGTAGCGGAACTTCTATGCGTATTCGTGGTGTAACTTCCATTACCGGAAGCAGCGAACCTCTCATTGTGGTGAACGGGGTTCCTTTCGAAGCACAAATCGACCCTTTGATTGATTTTGCAAGTGCCAATGCTGAACAATTTGCCAAAATGTTGAATATCAATCCTGATGATATTCAGGAAATCACTGTTCTGAAAGATGCTGCCGCCTCAGCTATTTGGGGTTCGAAGGGCGCCAATGGTGTACTGATGATTACTACCAAGAAAGGCGCTGCCGGACCCACAAGAGTTGATTATACCTACAGATATACCGGAACTGTTCAACCGCGAGGTTTAAATATGCTAAGCGGCTCTGATTTTACCATGCTCATGAAACAATCATATTTCAATGTTGCACAGGACGAAAATGCAAATAATATCAATGAATATAATTACGATCGCAACTTCCCCGATTATGAAAATTTCAACAACAATACAGACTGGGTTAAGGAAGTAACTCAAATTGGTAACATTCAGGACCACTATCTCACGCTTTCCGGCGGTGGCGAACGCGCAAATTTCCGTGTTTCAGCCGGTAACTTTCATCAAAAAGGTACTGTTATTGGTCAGGTTTTAAACCGGTTTTCTTCAAGGGCTTATCTGGAGTATTCTGTTTCGGACAGAATAAAGTTCATAACCGAATTCTCCCTAACCAATACGGTAAACGATAGAAATTACGATAACCTCCTGGGTATTGCATACCGTAAAATGCCTAATGTGAGTGTTTACGCTCAGGATGCTCAGGGTAACAATACAACATCGTATTATAATATTTCACGGTTTTCTTCATTACATGCCGACCAGCGTAATCTCCGAAATCCTGTAGCTTTGGCCTATCTGGCAACCAACCGATTAAACACACTGCGTATTTTGCCTACTTTCAGGCTGCAGTACGATTTACTTGATCCACAAAAACAAATGTTACGTTATCAAATGTATGTATCCTTTGATATTAACAACAACAAAACAACCCGATTCCTGCCTCAGGAAGTTTCAAATCTATTTTGGAACAATGAAAATGTAAACCGCGCCGAAAATTCCGACAGTGAAAGTGTTACTATTTATTCTGACCACAATATAGCTTGGCAACCAAAATTCGAAAATAAGGATCACAGTCTGCTCCTTTATGGATCGTTTCAGATCAATGTTGGAAATTCAGCCGGACAAAGTGCTGTTTCCTATTC